>DAOUPS010000069.1 GCA_030626045.1 bacterium
CAGGCCCGGAAGACGCGAATGTATCTACACGAAGATCGTTTGGATCAATTTCAATTTCGACCTCTTCGGCTTGGGGTAGCACCGCGACTGTAGCGGTTGAAGTGTGGATGCGCCCCTGTTTTTCCGTCTCCGGAATACGCTGGACTCTATGAACACCCGACTCGTATTTCATTTTTGAAAATATGTCTTTTCCTGAAATCTCAAAAATAATTTCTTTAAATCCTCCAAGATCATTTTGATGGGAGTTGAGAATACAGACAGCCCAGCCGTTTTCCTCAGCATATCTTGAATACATTCTATACAAATTCGCAGCAAACAAAGATGCTTCATCGCCTCCGGCCCCCGCGCGAATTTCAACAATTACATCTTTTCTGTTATTTGGATCTTTAGGAAGAAGTAGAATATTGAGTTTTTCTTCAGTTTTTACGATCTTTTTTCGAACAGCATCATTTTCGTCTCGTGCCATTTGAATAAAATCATTATCATCTGATGAGGCCATAAGTTCTTCGTTTTCTATAAACTGTTTTTGGAGATTTACAAGCCTCTCGCTTTGTTTAATTATTTCAAAGAGCTCCTTCCTTCGCAGAGAAAGCTTTTTGGCTTTTTGGTGATCAGAAAAAACAGCTGGGTCGTTAAGTTCAGACTCAATCGCAGTATATTCTTCTTTGTAAATATCAATTTGAGGATTATTCATTGTACTTGTTTATATTGGAAACAGTCCCTTAATATTGGGATTGTTGCACATTACGAAAAGTTCCCAGCCACAAAAAAACAGGCGGGAACCGAAACGGTATCGAAAACGTTATTTCTTCTTTGTCGCCTTGTTCTTCTCGCTCCTCTTTTTCTGTCCAGTCTTTTTCTTAGCTATTTTTTTTGCCTTTATTGCTCTCTTTTTTTCTTTGAGCTGGGAGGACTTTTTCAGCCGTTTCTTGAACCGATCAACTTGTCCAGCAGAATCAACCAATTTCTTTTTACCGGTATAAAAAGGATGGCAAGCGCTGCAAATTTCAACACTCATTGTTTCAACAGTGGATCCTGTTTCGATAACATTACCGCAAGCGCAAGTAATTTTTGCTTTAGAATAATATTTTGGATGAATATTTTTTTTCATGGCTAATATTCTCTGAACGATTAATTGTACCGCAACACCTGCATATTATACGCAGATTGCGTTAGTATTTTAACATACGATATGCATGCTACCACGAAATTAAAATATTGGCAAGAAAGAAGACGACAAACAATTTTTAAAAAGTTTGATTAAAAACAATATTTGAACTCCTGGGTCCATTTTTTCGATATGAGCGGTTATTTATGCCAATACTTCACTTTTTATCAGAAGGTGATATACTGGAATCGCATAGGGAAATAAGGAAATAAATTTTTACCGATGAGAATAGGCATTGATGCTAGATCAATTTTAAATCCAGAAAAAAATCCGGCGATCGGCGTGGGACATTATACCTATCAATTGATCCGCAATTTGCTAAAAATGGACCAACGCAACAGCTATTTCTTGTTTTTTGACTACCGAGTCAGAGAAAAAGACGTTAAAAAGTTCTCCAAACCCAACGTGACGATAAAGTTTTTCCCTTGGTCTGATTATAAAAAATATCTTCCGGGAGCGTACAGTGAAATTCTTGGGCTGGCCACTTTAAGCGGACATGAGCTGGATGTTCTGCATTGTGCTTCTCCTGACGCGCGAGTTCCGCTTGGTTATCGAGAAAAAGTAGTCTGCACTTTTCAAGATCTATCTGTCTATAAATATCCAAAACATTATCCAAGAGGAAAACTGATAAAAGCAAAGTATAACCGGAAGGCCATGGCGGCAAGAGCAGACAGGCTGATCGCAGTTTCAGACAATACAAAACAAGACTTAAAAGAATTATTCCAGATAGATGATGAAAAAATCTCTGTTATCAATAACGGTGTTGACGAAAGGTTTTTTAGCGAAGTCCCTGAATCACGCGATGAGATAAAAAAGGAATTAGCTGACAAGTTTCATATTGAAAAGGACTACGTACTTTTTATTGGAACGCTTGAGCCGATCAAGAACCTCACACGCTTGATCCATGCTTTCAAAATTTTTAAGGAGAATGCAAAACGGAAAGGCCAGAGACATGACTATCAGCTTGTTATTGGCGGCAAACGCGGATGGCTCGCTAAAGAATACCTTCAAATAGCGAAAGATTTTGGACTTGAAGACGATGTGAAATTTTTGGGTTATGTTGAAGGTGATGATTTAAAGAAATTATTCAAAAACGCGAAATTGTTCATTATGCCTTCATTGTATGAAGGCTTTGGAATGACTGTTTTGGAAGCAATGGCCAGCGGAACTCCAAGTATCATTTCTGATATTTTTCCGCTAAAGCAAATTGCTCGGGACGCGGTTGAGTATATTGATCCGTATGGAACAGAAGAGATCGCGGAGAAAATAGAGCAGCTCATTGAAAACCAAGAAAGAAAAAATGAACTGAAAATAAAAGGGATTGAACGCGCCAAGGAATTTTCATGGAAAAAATGCGCGCAAGAAACGCTTGATGTGTATAAACAAGTAGCCAACAAAGAGAAATGAGACTACACAAATGGACAATTCTCATAAACGTGGTACAATAGGCTTCATGCCGTTGTTTTTTTGATTACATTTTAATATTTAGATTTTGAGTTTTGCTCGGGCGATTAGCTCCCGCCAACACGGCGGACAAGCAGCTTTCAGCTTCGCGCGATTACTATCACATACTCGATACATTATATTTTAATATTTAGATTTTGAATTATTTTTGGGCGATTAGCTCAGCTGGTTAGAGCACGTCACTGATAATGACGAGGTCCCAGGTTCAAGTCCTGGATCGCCCACATGAAATTTAAAAGGAAGAGACCTCGAAAGTTAAGCACTCCTGCCGCGGCGGGTAATGAAGAGGTCCCAGGTTCAAGCTCGCTGTAGCGAGTCGCCCACATGAAATTCAATTTGAACAAAAATTATTGTTTGATTTCACCCTCTTTCGGGTGATTTTTAATTTTTTAATTTGAGCTTGACATATATTAAGAACTATGCCAAAATCATTTTTTAGATTAGTTCTTTACAAATAACTGCTATTTGTAAACCATAAAAGTACGAGAGTGGTCATAGTCAAAAAATAGTAAATCTATTGCTGTTCTCTGACTATGACTACGATGGTCATGGTCATTAACTTGCGGGAAGCAAGGAGTTTTGAGTGATCAGTTCACAGAAAAGGAGGTTTTGCAATGAAAAAAGTTAGGGCTGTAGTCCAAGGTATTCGCCAAGGACTGCACGGTCCGTTCGCGATCGCCTCGGCTGAGGATTTTGAGGGGTCAATTACCTTCTCCCTCGAAAAGGGCGTGTGGCAAGAGGACGATCTGCCCGAGCGTGGTAGTATCGTCATGCTGTCCGACCTGCGTAAGAAGCAGGCTGGATGGCGAGCAACGAACGGTCGTTATTTGCGTCCGTTCGACCAGCAAACAGCAAGTATCAAGCAAGGAGCAAAGAGCATGAGTGGACAGAACCTGGCACAGGCAGCCGTAAAAAGCCTATTCGAGCAATCCCGTACTGAAATCAAGAATCTCGGTATTGAGCAGGGTCTTCTGATATCAACCATGACCAGCCTCGTCGCGACATATTGCGAGAAGCAAGAGTTCGAACTTGCTGCCGACGCAGCAACAGTCTCGGATGACAATGAGAACTTCCGTACGATCCTTACCGCTATGAAGAACAGAGTCGCAGTTCAGAAATCTGGCCGATGGATCGATGTGATGATGGCAAAAAGCCACGAGGAGAATCTTCTGATGACTATTCTGTTGAGAGTTGGTTCTGAGGAAGAGCTTCGGGAGTTCTCCGAGTATGGAAACCTCTGGAAGACTAACAAGATTCGCATTTTGCGGCACCTGAAAGATTCCGAGGCTCTCGTTCAGTTCGGTAGACAGAGGCTTGACGACTACTTTCGGATTCTGGAAGAAGAGAAAGCCAGTCAAGTTTCCAACGGTGGAACCTCATCTATCCCTGGCGAAGCCATCGAGTTTCTCAAGGCTGCTCTTGATATGGGCCATCCGAAAGCCAGTGCAGAGCTCATCCGGTTCAGTGACAGGCTTCGTGAGATAAACGGTGTCGGCAAGACCTATTACTCTTCTGAATTTCCTGGCAGAGATGTCGATCCCGTAATCAAGGCGTACCAGCTGAGCAATTGCCGCGAGGGTTTCCTCAAGGCAGCTCAGTGTCATCAAGAGATTGCGGGAAGGTATCTCCAAAAGGAGAACTTAAAGAAGGAAGGCCTGCAAGAGTTGGCCACGGCAGCTAGACTGTTCGTGCAGGCAGAGGATTTCACCTCGCTCAGTGGTATTGCTAGTAAATTCGTCGAGTATGGCGATCTGCTGGAAGCAGTTAAAGTTCTCCACCTCTCGGGTGAGCGGATCACTACTGCTACTCTCGAGCGACT
This sequence comes from bacterium, assembly GCA_030626045.1. GTDB lineage: Bacteria > Patescibacteriota > Minisyncoccia > Moranbacterales > DUUL01 > DAOUPS01. The sequence continues at coordinate 4,452 of DAOUPS010000069.1, forward strand.
GATGGGTTCTACCAGTGGGACAGCCACTGAAGCAGTCAAGGCGGCGATCCCGAAGTACCTCGAAGACCACAACTGTGAAATCCCGTTCTACACTAGTTACACCTACTGGCATTTCAGCCAGAGTAACTTGAGGTGGTTTGAGTGTCAGCTCGGTATTGAACGGCTAGCTGGCCGATTCGACATTAAGACCTGGGGCGGACACGAGGCTGAGTGTATCGGCAAACAGCTCTACTCGACGAGCAAGGCCGATGCAATTGAAGCCATCTATAATCGGCTTCAGCATCACCTAATCGTCGGCTGGATGCTTTCGGGGGTGGCGCGCGACATTAAGAATGGCGCTCCTGCTCGAGATCGGAAATACAGCTTCTCAACTTACGCGGCCTTCAGAACCTTCAACTGCGCTGTCTGCGCAAATAGCTACAACCCGTTTGATGGCGATATTGGGTTGAGGGATTACGATGATATTCGTGGTGTCAGTGAGTTCCTCGACGGCATCATCGACAAGTGGTGTGAGCTGTTGCACAACGGCAATGACACTAGGGAGTCGAACCGGTTTATTTGGAGCAGGCTCAACGAGATGCAAGATCGCCTCAAGCAGGTCTTTGATGCGATCACTCAAGATATTCTCAGACAGGTCGAAG
>DAOUPS010000078.1 GCA_030626045.1 bacterium
AGAAGCTGTTCCATCGGAGAAATATTTTTATTGTTTTCCGAAGATTTTTTTTCAGATGCGCTTATTTCAAGCACATCATCAATCTCTTGCGTAATATCAGAAATGTTCTTACTCATAATGGTATCAACAAAAAAAGCTACATATTAGCCCATATGCATGCTTCAATGCTTACATTGTGGTTAATAATTAAAAAGTCTAATTTATATAAACAATTCTACATGTAAAATTGTTTATGTCAACTCTTTATGCCAGCCAGAGATTAATATCTTGAATTTCGATTGCCGGCCAGAGACTGATAATTTTTGTCATATTTGTTTTATCAGCCGTTCTTTTGTTTGATAAATTTTATGATTCAAGACTAAAAAGCTACGGGGAACAGACCGGCGGTATGGGCAGAAATTTTGCTCCGCTGATGAAATGGGACACTTTATGCATGAGTACGCGGAGCTTTATTCTTAACGTATATTGCGCGGTCTTACAAATGTTTCCATATGTGCCGAATTTGGAACTTGACTCGTGTCAACATTTACATGCATATCCAGTTTGACCATGCCAATATCCTGTACATCTGACGGGGTAGCTAAAGGATTGTTTTCAGTGTCAATAGGATACTGCTTATTATAATAATAGAAGATAGGCTGATCATCGTCATTTACAATTCCGTTGCCAATTATTTTTGGATCTCCTTCATCTGCTTCAGGATAAGACAAAGGAAACCCTCCCGCTGTTACGCCTTGATAATTTCCAACTAAAAGAACATTTTTGTACTTTTTTTGCATGTGTTTTTACTTACATGCTGTCCATAATTGAGTAAATTGGAGAAATAATTGATATTGCAAAAAATCCAACAGCTGCTCCAATTATTACCATTAGAACTGGTTCGATAATTGAAGAGAGATTCTTAGTTATTTGGTCGACTTCATCTTCATAAAATTGAGCAAGTTTTAATAATACATCATCGGTTTTCCCCGTTTCTTCGCCAACTCCGATCATTTGAACAACAAGATAGGGAAATATATTACTGTGCTTTTCCAGAATATCGGACAAGGTCGTTCCTTTCTGCACCTCCTTAGACGCCTGCAGTACTGCACGCTTGAAATAATAGTTGCCAAGTGTTTCTGACGTAATGCGCAGTGAGTCAACAAGCGAGGTGCCGCTTTTTAAAAGAGAACTTAATATCCTTGAAAAACGAGCACTGTTAACTTTAGTTACTATTGATCCAAAAATAGGGACTTTGATGTAGAATTTGTGGAAAATTCTTATTCCAATGGCTGTTTTCATAAAAAAATGAACTCCAACAATGGCAACCACTATTCCTCCAACCACTTTCCATGAGTTGTTGGCCATAAAATTACTTGTGCTAATTATAATTTGTGTCATGATGGGCAATTCGGCATCAAAATCTTCGAAAATTTTAGTGATCTTTGGAAGTACGAACGTCATCATTAAAATTCCGATCACAAACATGACAATAACGATAACAGCCGGATAAACCATTGCACCTCTAATTTTAGAAAGCAGTTTATGGTCTTTTTCTAACTGATCAGATAATACCTTTAAAACCTCTTCTAAATTACCGCTCATTTCCCCCATTCGAACCATTGAAAAAAAGATTGAGCTAAACACATTTGGAAATTTTTCAAGAGCATCAGCAAATGATATCCCTTTTTTAACATCGGTAGCTAACTTATCACATATAGTTTTCAATACTTTATTTTTTTCTTGAACTGATAGAATCGACAATGCCTTAGAGAGTGTGAGCCCCGAACCGATCATTACAGCTAAATGCCGACAAAAGATCATCCTATTTTTAAGCGGAACTTTCTTGAACCTGTCCATAAAAGACGCTCTGGCTTTTTTCTTTTGTTTAATTTCATGCACATTGGTCAACCAAAATCCGTCTTTTTTTAATGTTTCAGCAACCTCTCGCTGATTAGAAGCGTCCATCTCACCCTTTAATATCTTACCAGTTTTGTTTCTGGCAGTATAACTGAATTTTGCCATAAATATTTATTATTCCTTTGTAACTCTCAGTATTTCTTCAATTGTTGTGATTCCCTGCAATACTTTAACAATTCCGTCTTCAGACATAGAAAACATTCCTTCTTCTCTGGCTGTATCGTTTATTTCAGCCGCGGTGGCATTACCAATTATGAGTTTTTGTATTGCTTTTGAAACTTCAAGAACTTCAAAAATTCCAAGCCTTCCTTTGTATCCCTCGTTATTACATCTTTCGCATCCTTTCCCTTTATAGAAAACTGCTTCTTCAAGACTATTAATTTGAAGAATTTCTTTCGTTTCAGCATTTTTTATTTTGCTAAGTTGTTTGAGAATTCTTTTAAAATCTACTATTTTGTTTAGCTCTCTAGCTTGATTTTCATCCAGTGAATATTTTGTCTTGCAATCGGGACATATTTTCCGCACTAAACGCTGCGCAACAATAACATCGACTATCGAGGCGACCAGAAATGCTTCCGCTTTCATGTCAAGCATTCGTGGAATTGTTGCTGCTGCAGAATTTGTGTGCAAAGTTGAAAGCACAAGATGGCCGGTCATGGCCGCATTGAGTGCAATATTCATTGTTTCCGCATCTCGAATCTCGCCAACCATGATAATATCCGGATCTTGGCGCAAAAGAGCTCTCAGGCCCTTTGCAAATGTCATACCAACACTCGACTTGACCTGCGTTTGGTTGATTCTCGGCATTCGATATTCAATTGGATCTTCGATCGTTGAAATATTTACCTCGGGGGTATTTAAGATATCCATTGCTGTATATAAAGTTGTGGTTTTTCCGCTCCCCGTCGGACCGGTTACCAGAATCATTCCGTTTGGTCTTTTTATCACAGAATGAATGTGCTCTAGCGAGCGGCCCCACAAACCTATATCTTCTAATGTCAGTCCTTTTGATGATTCATCCAGAACACGCATTACAATTTTTTCTCCATCAAATACCGGCAGAATTGAAACACGAAATGATATTCTCTTGTCATCTTCTTTGATTTTGAATCTTCCGTCTTGAGGAACACGATGTTCATCAAGCTTGAGGCTTGAGAGTACTTTCACGCGAGCAACAATTCCAGGTAAAACTTGCTTAGGCAGTGTCATTGCATCATGAAGAATCCCATCTATCCTATAACGAATATGCACTTCTTTTTCATCGGGTTCAATATGTATATCGGACGCTAATTGAAGAATTGCGTGTTTGAGTAAGGTGTCAACAATTTTAATTATTGGAAGATCTTGTGCTATTTTTTTAAGATCTTCATCGCTTGAAGCCTCTTCGCTGCTTTTATTTATGATATCTCCAAACTCCGCTTGAAGGCTTTTTTTATATTGTTTTAAAACAGCATTGATACTGTTTTTCGAAGTAAGACAAGCTAAAATTTTAAGTCCTGTTTTCTTTTTAATAAAGTCAATGGTTTGAATGTCATCAGGATTGAGCATGGCCACATGCAGCTCTTGTCCATTCCTTTGAAAAGCAACAACATTATTCTTGCTGGCAATTGGCTCTGGAATTAATTTCAATATGTCTTTTGAAATTTGTTTCTTTTCCAAACTGATATAGGGTATACCCAATATATAGGCGTACATTTTCCGCAGATCATCCTCGTTGATTGCTTTCATGCCTAAAAGAACGCTCCCAAGATCATTTTCTCCTTCACTTGCCTTTTTCATTGCTTCATCAGCAACTTTTTTATCAATAAGACCGGAATCGAGTAAAAAATCGCAAAGTTGTTTTGAATCGACTTTCATATATGTTTTGTATTTTGTTCAAAATATTTTAATTTTTCTGTTTCTTTAAGATATCATCTATCTTTTCAATAATATCAGCCAGTGAATGGCTCGATTTTACAAGATAAGTTGTCGCGCCAAGATCAAGTGCTTTTTGAATATCGCTCGGCTCACTAAGATTAGTTATCAAAACAACCGGCAGATCTTTCATTTTTTCATCCATTTTAAGCTCTCGAAGAACTTCAAACCCATCCTTTTTCGGAAGAATAATATCAAGCAATACAAGATCGCAGTTGTACTGTTTAGCAAGTTTAATTCCTTTTTCACCGTCTTCAGCAATAATTGTTTGGTATCCTGCATCCTCGATAGATTCTTTAAGAGTGTCTCTCATCCCTTGCTCATCTTCAATAATAAGAACTGTTTTTTTGTCCATGGCAATTGACATTAGAAATTAAAAAAATAATTTAATTTATATAACACATTTGATATTATGGAAACAATTCTATAATGGGATTGCTTTCAAACTAGCCATGTCGTTCGCGAGCGGCGTGGCTGGTTTCCTGCCTGCCGCTAAGCAGAGATAAAATTTTTAGTTATGCACCCCAGGGCACCCTCTCTTGCTTCGCAAT
>DAOUPS010000098.1 GCA_030626045.1 bacterium
CTCCGGCGTTTGAATTGGCCACAAAACTGCCAATGGCCGAAGTGAAAGATGTTCAGGAAAAATTAAAAGGTGATCAGGCCAATCCCCGAGATCTGAAAATGAAGCTGGCATTTGAGATAGTGAAAATTATTCACGGGGAAGATTTTGCCAGAGAAGCGCAGGACTATTTTATTTCAACTATCCAAAAAAAGGAATTGCCGAATGAGGTTAAAGAGATCGAAGTTAAAACGGGAGAAATTTTTTCCGATGTATTGTCAGAGCATAGTCTTGCGGAAAGCAAAGGAGATGCGAAAAGAAAGATAAAGCAGGGAGGCGTTACGGTTGATAACGAAAAGATAGATCCGGATACTGAAATCACCGGCAAGATGGATGGAAAGATATTGAAAGTCGGGAAAAAGGAATTTAGAAAATTAAAAATAAATTAGTTCCTATGGCCAGCGATATTAAAAAGGCAATTGAGAAGATCAAAAAAGAAGCCGAAGAAATGATCAAAGAGATCAAGGAGCTCGATTCTTTGGAAAGAATACGAGTCCAATTTTTGGGACGCAAAAGCGATCTTATCGGGATTTTGAAACAGCTTAAAGATATGGCTGAGGAGGAAAAAAAGAGTATCGGTCCTCTAGCCAATCGTGTCAGACAAGACGTTTTTACTTTGATCCAAAAAAAGAAAAATCAAATCGAGCTGGAGAAAGATCTTGAAGAAGAATGGATCGATGTGACGCTTCCGGGAAAAGAAAAATATAGCGGGCATCAACATATTATTACTAAAGTCCAAAGGGACATTGAGAACATTTTTACTTTTATGGGCTTTGAGATCGCCGATGGCCCGGAGATGGAAAATGAATGGTATAATTTTAGCGCGCTGAACGTGCCGGCCGATCATCCGGCTAGGGATATGCAGGATACGTTTTGGATCAAGCAAAAGATAAAAGAAAATAACGGTCAAGAAACCAGAATTCTTCCGCGTACGCAAACATCAAATGTACAAGTGCGTTTCATGGAATCGCATAAACCGCCCTTTAAAATTATTGTGCCGGGAAGAGTGTACCGCAATGAAGCGACTGACGCGGTCCATGAGCATACATTTAATCAGTTTGAAGCTCTAGTGGTCGGAAAGGACGTATCCGTCGCGAATTTCAAACACATCGCCAAGATCTTCTTTTCGGAATTTTTTGGCAAAGATCTTGAAATTCGGATTCGTCCCAGTTATTTTCCGTTTACCGAACCGAGTTTTGAATTTGATATATCCTGCACGGTCTGCGGAGGGAAAGGCTGTAAGTCTTGCAAGCAAACAGGCTGGCTTGAAATTGGAGGGAGCGGCATGGTCAACCAGCAGGTTTTTGAGAACGCCGGATACAAGCGGAATGAATGGCAGGGATTCGCGTGGGGGTTTGGCATTGAGCGGCTGGCGATGATGAAATACAAGATCGATGATATCCGGCTTTTTATGAGCGGAGATCTGAGATTCATCAAGCAGTTTTGAATTTATAAAAGAGTAAGACCATACCACGCTTGCCCTTATAATTCTTCTGCCGCTCATACTTATCGGAGCATATTTTATTTTAAAAAGTGAAACCAAAAAAATGAATGACCAAATCCAAGAAGTTTCCAATGAAACCAAAGAACAAATAAATACCAATGTTGAAGAAGAACATAATCCGGCCTTTCATCTTTTCCTTTACTTGGTGTCTTTTTTATCCCTGGGATTTTTAGTGGCCGGTATTTTAATATCTTTTTTTCAGGCGATCAATAAATTCATTCCGGATCCTCTTGATGACAGATACTATAACTATGTATATTTCAGCAATGATGCTATCAAGTTCGGACTTTCATCGCTCATTGTTGCCATACCGATCTATTTTGCCATATTATTCTTGATAAGCAGAAAACTCGAGAAAAATGAGATCGATCCAAGTTCGCTAGTCAGAAAATTCATATCCTATTTAGCTTTGTTCGTATTTGCGGCGATGGGAATAGGCAGTCTCATCAGTCTTTTGTACAACTTTTTTGATGGAGAACTAACCCAGAAATTTCTGCTCAAAGTAATTGTTTTCTTTATTGTCTCAGCTTTCTTTTTTGGCTTCTATTTTTGGGAGATCAGAAGAAAAGATCTCACCAAGCGGCACTTTATGCCTTTCTATTTAGCTTCACTCGGCTTTGCGGTTGCTTCCATGATCTTGGGTTTTGTGGTGATCGATAGTCCCAAAGTCGCCAGGCAAAAAAGACTGGACCAAAATGTCATTTCCACTATTAAATCCAAAAGTACCGAAGTCAACGGATTTTACCAGAACAATAAAAAGCTTCCGGATAAAAAAGATATTTATATTGATCCAGAAGATAATATAGTATATCAACAGGGAGAAGGCACGCACTTTGAAATATGCGGAATATTCTTGCGCCAAGCGGAAAAAGGCGAAGAAAGATTTAATGAAAATGAAGATTGGAGCCATCCGGCGGGAGGATATTGTTTCTTATTTGACGCGAATAGGGAACCGTACATCAATGATCCGATAAAAATAAATCCTTAGTTTCTAAGCATGAACTATTCCTATAACTGGTTAAAGGACATTAGCCAAACAGAAAAAATACCGGAAGAACTGACAAAGATGATCGGACTGAAAGGTTTTGAGCTCGAAAGATCGGAATCTCTGGCAGAGCGGTTCAAGGATCTTGTTGTCGGCGAGATAGCGTCACTGGAAAAACATCCAAATGCCGATAGATTGCAATTGGCGCGTGTTGATATCGGTGGCGAGAAAACTGTTGAAGTAGTTTGCGGAGCCTGGAATATAAAAAAAGGCGACAAGGTTCCAGTGGCGCTTCCGGGTTCAATTTTGCCGCAAAACAAACTTGTTGTTGAAAAAAGGGAAGTAAGAAGTGTTGTTTCAAATGGAATGCTGTGCGCTGAAGACGAGCTTGGTCTGGGTAAAGACCATGAAGGAATAATGATCTTGGACGCAGATTCGAAAGTCGGACAGACTCTTGTTGAAGCGCTTAATATGGAAGACACCGTGATCGAACTGGATGTTCTGCCGGACAGGGCGCACGACTGTCTCAGCCATGAAGGAATGGCCAGTGAAATTTGCGCCATGGAAAACAGGAAACTGAAACAGGAAGAAAGGGAATTTAAACAAACACACGATCCGAAACTGTTGAATATAAGGATCGAAGATGAAGAAGGATGCCCCCGATACATCGGCGCCGTGTTAAAAAATATTAAGATAGGACCTTCTCCAGCTTGGATGCAAAGCCGTTTGGTCGCCAGCAGCATGGAACCGATCAACAATGTCGTGGATGTAACGAATTATGTAATGCTTGAGATCGGAAATCCTCTTCATGCTTTTGATCATTCCAGAATTGAGAAAAACGGTGTTTCAATTGTAGTCAGAAAAGCCAAAAAAGATGAACAACTGGAAC
>DAOUPS010000023.1 GCA_030626045.1 bacterium
AAAGGTTTGACAGTGCAGGCTAAGTGGAGTAAAATGTAACTGAAGTGGAGAAAAGTGGGGAAATCGCTGTTCTTGATGTCCCAGGAGGACAAAAGGGGGTTCGAGTCTTGTACTTGAACCCCTGGACGGTTTTAACAGGCTCTAAGAAAATAACATGTTTATTGGCGAATATCAGCATATTCTAGATGGCAAGAAACGAGTCGCTATTCCGTCAAAGTTTCGCGTAAAATTTCGCAAGGGCGCAGTGATCACGCGGGGGCTTGATAAATGTCTGTTTGTTTATCCAAAGTTGGAGTGGGAAGCAATCGCGGAAAAACTTGGAACGATGCCGGTCGGTGAACGAAAAACGCGAAGTTTTGTTCGGCTGATGCTGGCTGGCGCTGTAGATGTTGAGCTTGATTCCCAGGGAAGGGTTCTTGTTCCGGAATATCTCAAGAAATATGCGAAACTTTCCAGAAAAGTAATTATTGCCGGACTGTTCAACCGGATTGAGATTTGGGATGAAAAAGCCTGGGATGCTTATAAACGATCGGCTGAAAAGAATCAGGACAAAATTGCGGAACAGCTCGGAAAGCTTGGTATGTATTAAAATTTTTTTGAAGATCAAAACCACAATTTTATGCACATACCGGTAATGCGTGAAGAGGTTTTAGAATATATTCGTTCTTCCAAAGGCGATGTGGTTGTTGACGCGACTGCCGGTTCAGGAGGCCATACCTTGGAACTGTTAAGATCGGTTGGTAAAAAAGGGCGTGTAGTCGTGATTGATATCGACAATGAAGCGCTTCAAGCAACGAAAGCGCGGATAGAAAAAGAGGAGAAAGATCTTCTCAGCAGAGTTATATTTGTGAATGATAATTTTATAAATATAGCCAAGATTGTACATGAAGCATGTCCCTCGCAAAGACCGGCAGCCATTGTTGCCGACTTGGGATGGAGGATCGAACAAATTGAAGATAAAAAATATGGACTAAGCTTCCAGAGAGAGAGTCCGCTGGATATGAGATTGAGCAAAAAGGCGGGGAATATAACAGCCTTTGATATTGTGAACATGTGGAGTGAAGAACGGCTTTCTGATCTTTTTAGTGTTTACGGTGAAGAGCGAAACTCGCGTTTGATCGCCAGAAGAATTATTGAAAGCCGGAAAGAAAAACCTATCAGAACGACGCTTGAACTTGCTGAAATAGTCAGATCTTCGAAGAAAGCAAGAAGGGGAAAGATACATCCGGCCACCAAAGTATTTCAAGCCCTGAGAATTGTTGTCAATGACGAAATTGAAAATCTTAAGAAGTTTATTGATGAGTCAATCGGTGTTTTAGGCAGAGGAGGAAGGCTGGCAATCATTTCATTCCATTCTCTTGAAGACAGGACCGTTAAGCATGGATTTCGGAGAAATGCAGGCGTAGGTATTTATTCGAAACAGAGGCCAGTGCACTTGTGTGATGAACAGCATAAAATAAAAATAATCACGAAAAAGCCTGTAACCCCGAATAGAAAAGAAGTTTTGAATAATCCGCGTTCACGAAGCGCAAAATTAAGAATTGCCGAAAAAATTATCAATTAAGGGACAGTTTCTCAATACAAAAATACATCATTAATAATCGATTTTCTGGGGGGGGGAATCTTTGACTACCTTCATTTGCCATGGTTTATAGAAATTACCAAAATAGAGTGCAAAAGAAGAAAAAAGTCAGTAGAACTGCCTCGGTTTTTTCGTTGCTTATGGCCGTTTCAATTGTTGGTATTTTATATATTGTTCAAGTTAATGAACTTGCAACAATGGGCTATGAAATAAAAAGCAAAGAGAAGAAGATCGAAGAGCTTGAAAAAATGAACGAGACATTAAAAATACGCGCCGCGGAACTGAAATCAATGCATAATCTTGAGATTGAAAAGAAAAGAATGCAAATGAAAAAACCCAATGAGATCAGTTATGTCGAATTGGAAAATCCGGTTGCGCTTCTTTAATAGGGGACTGTTTCCAAGTTAAACTAAATAACGGAATGCTGTCCAGGAAATCGAAACAAGGCAATAATAGCGAAATCAGATCTTGCTATGTGTCGAGTGCGAGGATCTATGCGATTGTTTTGCTCATTTTCTTTTTAGGCGGATTGGTTTTTTTCCGCCTTTATGCCATTCAAGTTCGTGCGCATGAGCAGTATAAAGAATATGCGAACAATCAACATAGGCTGTGCCAAGCGATCTTGCCTCTCCGAGGTGAAATTTTTTTGCGTGAAAAAGATCAGCTATTTCCTGTAGCGGTGAATGAAGAACTTATGACCGTATTTGCTATTCCGAATGAAATTGAGAATCCGGAACTTGCCGCAAGGGCTATTGCTGAAATTCTGAATTTGGACTATGCCGATGTTATTTCAAAATTGTCGAAAAAGAATGATCTATACGAGGTACTTAAAAGAAAGCTGGATCATAGAGAGGTTGAGGCGATAAACAACAGTTTGATCAAGGGTATTTATATGGAGGGTGAGCGGTGGCGCTATTATCCGGGAGATCATCTTGCCGCTCAAAGCATTGGATTTGTTGGTTATGACGGCGATCAAGTTAAAGGGCAGTATGGCATCGAAAGTTTTTTTGAACAACAGCTCAAGGGAAGTGCCGGAATGCTTGAACAAGAACACGATACATTTGGCCGATGGATATCAATTGGATCCAAGTCGATCATTCCGGTTAAACATGGCAGTGAAATTGTTTTGACACTGGATCATGTCTTACAGTTCAAAGCTGAATCCGCTTTAAAAAATGCCGTGAATCGCCACGATGCAAATGGTGGTAGAATAATAATTGTTGATCCATATTCCGGTAAGATCATTACAATGGCAATATATCCCAGTTTTGATCTTAATGAATATTCTGATGCTGAAGATATGGCAGTATATAAGAATTCTTTGGTTTCTGACAGTTATGAATGCGGATCTGTTTTTAAACCAATTACCATGTCTGCGGGACTGGATACTGGAAAGGTAGCTCCTGATTCGACTTATACCGACACAGGCCAGGTTATTGAGGCCGGTTTCACTATTACAAATTCCGATGGGAAAGCCTATGGCAAGCAAACAATGACAGATGTTATTGAAAAATCCCTCAATACAGGCGCGATCTTTGTGGCACGGGAAGTTGGAAATCAGCATTTTCTGAAATATATTAAAGATTTTGGATTTGGGAAGAAAACAGGAATTCAGGTTCCCGGAGAAGCCACCGGGAATATATCAAATCTTTCCACAAACAGAGATATTGAATTTTATACGGCGTCATTCGGGCAGGGAATAGCCGTAACGCCGCTTCAATTAACAATGGCATACGCTGTAATGGCGAATGGAGGCGAACTTTACGAACCGCAAATTGTTGAGAAGATCGTTGATGCAGACAAAAGAGAGATTATTTCGGAAAAGAAGCACGGCAAAGCGGTTATTTCCAAACAAGCTGCGAATCAGATCACGTTAATGCTCGAAAGCAATGTAAATAACGGGCACGGAAAACTGGCCGGTGTTCCGGGATATCGAGTGGCCGGAAAAACAGGTACAGCGCAAATTTCTGACAAAGAAAAAGGAGGATATCTTGAGGATGCGACAACAGGTACTTTTGCCGGATTTGCTCCGGTTGACAATCCGATTTTTGTAATGACGGTGATCATTGATCATCCAAAAGATGTTGAATGGGCTGAAAGCACTGCGGCTCCGGTATTTGGCGAATTATCCAAATTTATGTTTGATTATTTCGGCATTGAACCGACAGAGGAGTTTTCCTCAAAAGATCTGGAAAAATTTTCGAAGATACACAACTATCTTGCCGAAGAAGATGAAGAAAAGGAGGAAGAAGAACAAGAGTGATATGTTTAGTGTTTTTGAAACTTATGAGGAAATGAAAACAGCCTAAAGACATCTCATTTTTTAAAACGATCTATTTTTATGAATGAACGAAAAACAAAAAAATTAATAGTTCTTGAAAAAATTCTTCGAGGAATGGCTATTATGGTACTGAAGAGGCATAAACCAAAAATTGTTGCCATCACGGGCAGTGTCGGAAAAACGATGACCAAAGAAGCTGTTTGGCTGCTGCTGTCGCGGTATTTTTCAGTTAGGAAGAATGAAATGAATTATAATAATGAAGTTGGAGTACCGTTGACAATTATTGGGGCAAATTCAGGAGAGAGCTCGATCACCGGATGGTCATTGGTGTTTTTGAAATGGATTGTAACGATGGCTAATTTTAAGTATCCCAAGATCTTGGTTTTGGAAATGGGAGCCGATAATCCCGGGGACATAAAATATCTGTGTGATTTTGTTCCAATTGATGTCGGGATCATCACCAGTATAGGCATTTCTCATCTGGAATATTTTAGAACAGCAAAAGCGGTTGCCAAGGAAAAGGGAACGCTTGTGAAAAGTGTTCCCGTAAATGGGCTGGCTGTACTTAATTATGATAACGAAGAAATTCGGAAATTACGAAAGAATTTAAAAACGAATATCATAACATACGGATTCCATGAAAAAGCCAATATGCAAGCGTCAGATGTTTTGCATGAATACAAAAGCTTTACAACCAAAAAAGGGCAAGAAATTCAACTTATAAAAGGCCTTTCATTTAAACTTAATTGCCACGGAAAAATTATTCCGATCAAACTCTCTTTGGGAATTGGGTATCCGCAAATTTATTCTGCGCTGGCTGCGCTCTCGGTAGGACATTATTTTAAATTGAATCTTATTGAAGCATCTCAGACGCTTAAGAGGTTTCCTCAACTGGCCGGAAGAATGGCATTGCTGAAAGGAATAAAAAATACGGCAATAATTGACGACACATATAACAGTGTTCCGGATAGTGTTCTAGCTGCGCTTGAAACTTTGGATAAAATCAAAGCCAATAGAAAAATTGTTGTTTTAGGAGATATGCTGGAACTGGGTGCTGAAGAGGAACAGGCGCATAGAAATATAGGAATTGAAGTCTTCAACCGCGGCGATATTGATTTTTTTATAACAGTAGGAAAGCGCATGGTCTTTGCGGCAGAAGAATATCGCAAGAAAGCAGAAAAAAGAGATTCTTCCGCCAGTCGTATCGGTTGCTTTAATGAACCGGCGGAGGCGGGCGTATTTATTCAACATATTCTTAAAGAAGGGGACGTTGTTTTGGTAAAAGGATCACAGGGAATGAGAATGGAAAAAATTATTGAAGAGATCATGGCTAATCCAAACAAAAAAGACTCACTTTTAGTGAGGCAAGATAAAACGTGGAAGAGGAAAGAGTATAGTATCCCATAAAAGGCTGTTCTGAATTGGCAAGGTTGAACCTTGATATCCACAAAATCCCCTTTTAAGGGGATTTTTAACTCAAAGTTCAACCTTTAGTCTGACGGTAGCTGAACAAAAAGTATCCGATATTAAGGAAAATGACCAATGATCAATAACCAATTTACAATCAATTTTCAAGTACCAATGTTCAATGATCAATGGTCAATCCAGTGTCATTGATAACTGAGAAATTGTAAATTGAAAATTCAGCGCCGGATCTATTATGAGAATGGTCAAAATAAAACACCGCTTTATTGCTGGGCACTTTGTTCTGAATCTTGTTTTGCCTGTTGTGCCGCTTCCTCGAGGGTTTTTTTAAGACTTTCATAACTACTGATGCTATTGTACACGTCAATAATATTCATGTCATAAAGCCGTGATGCTGCTTGAAAACTTCTAATTGCATCGTTATCATAGACAAGCAATGTTCCAATGGGGATGTTGCTTTTTCTGTCCTCAAGATATTCAAGAGGTATATTAATAGATCCTTCAATATTATCTGAGGAAAATTCAATCGCTGGCCTTACGTCGAGAAAAATAAAGAACTGGCCGGCTTTTATTTTATTTTTTATATCTTCAGCTGAAATGGACGCAACTTTTATAAGATCCTCGGTTAGTGTTGGACTGCCCAGAGATATTAATTCATATCCGCTTTGTGAATAATTCAAAATGCCTCCTTCAAGATACTTTATATCAACTCCCTCATTTTCAAGATGCTCCGTGAATATTTTTCCAATTTGATTATTTTCCCGATCAATAATTATCACTTGTTTCGTTCTGCTTACAGTGTTGATCCTTTCGTTGATCTGTGAAAGAGGGATATTTATTGATGACTCTATGTGCTTAAAAGTATATTCGCTGTACTCGCGTATATCCACAAGCTGGACATTCTTATTTCTAATTCCTTTGAACACATCAGAGGGACTGGCATAAGTGACATTGGGCTCGATATCTTCATTTTGGCTTTTTTCAAATTTTTCAAATGCAGTTGTTTCTTGTTTGTGTTCACGGTCCTTTTTGGCAATAAATACCATACAGACCAAGCAAATACACGCAAAACTGGCAATAAACATCCTCACTCCCAGCGGTGCAGAAGGTTTTGGCTGCCGTTTTTCAGCTTGGACGGATCTATGGACAGTGCGTTGCGGATAGTGATAATGCTGAGTACGGGGATAGCGTTTGCGATTTTGATGTATCATTTTACTTGTTGGGATTGTTTTCCCCGCTTTTCGTGAAAGGCAGGGGAGACAATCACTTATTGGTTTGTAAGCGTTGTCTTAATAAAATGAGGCTTGCCGTTTATAAACGATCTTACATCCATTTTTTTGGATCCTTCAAGTGTAACCTGCTTAAGAACAATCGGCAATGTTTTTGTTCCAACTTGTATTATACCATCTTCTTGGATGACCTGTCCCGGAGAAGATCTTAATCCTAGCTTGCCAATAACAATTTCGTCGATAATTAATTTTTTTATTTTTTCTTTATCATTAAAGTAGGTGTAAATCTGCGGCCATTCGATGAAAGCCCGATATTTATTGTATATCGATTCCGCTCCGGAGTTCCAGTCAATAAGTCCGTCGTATTTCTTAATAAGTTTTGTACAGGTAGCTGTCGAGGAAGCTTGTTTAACCGGACTTATTTTTCCGGTCGCGTATTTCTTAATAGTTGATATTAGTATGTCATTGGCCGCTTGGGCGATTTTTTCTTGAACACTTGAAAAGGTGTCGTCGGGATGAATTTTAACGTTCTTTTGCCGTAAAATCGGTCCCGTGTCGATGCCTTTATCCATTAGCATAATTGTAACGCCGGATATTTTATCGCCCCTGCATAATGCCGTCTGGATCGGTGATGGGCCGCGATATAATGGGAGAAGGGAAGCGTGAATATTTACACATCCGAATTTTGGAAGTGAAAGAATCTTCGGAGGTAGAATTAGCCCATACGCAGCCACGATGATAATATCAGGATTCAGTGCGCTAATAACTGCCAGTTCCTTTTCTCCAAACTTCTCAAATTGCTTGATCAAAAGATTGTTGCTTTGCGCACATATCTTAACAGGTGAAGGAGCTTGGACTTGCTTTCTTCCTGCTGGTCGATCCGGCTGAGTAATGACTGCTCTAACAGGCACTGTCTGCTTGCAAAGATAGGCAAGCGTTTTTGCCGCAAAGTCCGATGTTCCCATAAAAATAATATTTAGTTCTTCCAAAGGCATATTTTTATTCATGAGGCCTATCAATAAAAAGTATGCCGTTCAGATGGTCAATTTCATGCTGAAGTACTCTCGCCAGCAGCCCTTTTGCTCGAATGATTTGTTTTTTACCGCTTGTGTCAAAAGCTTTCACTTTCACTTTCATATGGCGTTTCACGGAAATAAATTTTCCCGGAAATGAAAGACAGCCTTCCTCCGCAACCGTTTCTTTTCCGGAGTATTTTTTTATTTCCGGATTGATGAGAACGAATTGTTTATTCTCATTTTCTACAATACATAATCTTACACTTTCACCAACTTGAGGAGCGGCCAGACCAATGCCGTTATGGGCATTAAGCATAGATGCCATATCCGAAATTAGTTTCTTGATCTTCGGGTCGCTTGGATCTGTGATCAGTTGAGATTTTTGGCGAAGTATATCATTAGGATATGTGATAATTTCAAGCATTTTTGCAGATTAAGTGATTAAGGGACTATTACCAACGAAGCCAGCCAACGTCGCTCGCGAGTGACATGGCTAGTTTGGAAACAATCCCATTAAAAAATAAATTCAGGGTCTCTGTCAATTGTCCATCCGGATGGAAGTTTTTTCAACTTGTCAATAATGGCGGTAGGCAAGGACTTGCGGAAGGACAGCAATAGGTGCTTTTTGATTCGTCCTCTAGCCTGCTTTACTGCTCCATAATAGGGCTCTGAAACAACAAACTTTCCTGTTTTTGCGGCTTCCAGAAACTCATTATACAAGATACCGGTCTTTTTTTCAACCTTTTCTTGATTGTTGCTTTTATAAGTCAATTTTATCATTTGGCGATACGGCGGGTATTTCAATGCTTTTCTTTGTTGAAGCTCTTTTTTAACAAAATTATTCCAGTCCAATTTCAGAAGCGGTTCAAAACGTTCATCGACAGAAAACGATTGAATGACGAGTGTTCCGTTTTGGTCGCTTCCGTATCTGTTCAGCCGTCCGGCCAGTTGGAAAAGGTTGCGTATCCATCGCTCATCAAACCGAAAATCGGTCTTTCCTGCCCAATTATCTGCGTTAATAACTCCCGCCAGGCCTACGTATGGAATATCAAATCCCTTGGCAATTGCATATGTTCCTACAACAACATCAACTTTATTATTACAGATCTTCAAATAAATATCATTGCGCTGTTTTTTATTTGAAAGCGTATTAGCGTCAACAGTGATAACTCGCGCTTTTGGATACATGATCTTTATGGTTTCCGCGGCTTTTTCAGTGCCAAAGCCGATATCAACAAGTCTGAGACTGTTGCATTTTTCACAGTGGGAAAAAATGCTTTTGCGATAATTACAATGCAAGCAATGATAACTGTCTTTGGAGTGAACAAGGGGCAAATCGCATTTTGGACATCTTTGAATATGCTGGCAGTCGCTGCATATTACACCTGAGCTTTTTCCTCGCCGCGGAACAAGAAGAAGTGCCAATGAGTCGCTTTTATTAACTCGGTCAATGTAATGCTTAAGCTCGTCTGAGATAGTGAGCGGTTCGAATTTTTTAAAATATTTGCGAATATCGATAATCTTGATCTGCGGCTTTTTTACGCGAAAAGAATCTGTTGACAAACGTGGCAATTTTACCGTCATAAATTTTTTCTTCAGCGCGCTATGCATTGTTTCCAGTGACGGTGTCGCGGATATATAGATGAGGCGGGCTCCGTATTGATCTTTCAATAGTTCAGCCATGTAGCGGGTGTGATAATGAGGCATTTGATCCCACTGTTTAAAAGACGGATCTTGTTCCTCATCCACAACTATAAGACCAAGATCATAGAAAGGAAGAAAAGCGCCTGTTCTTGTCGCGATGACAATATCTATTTTCCCATTCCGCAATCCTTCATAAATATAGCGAATTTCAGATGAAGTGCACTGCGAATTATACAGTGCCACCCGATATTTTTTTAATCTGTGCGCATACCGTTCAATTTCTTGGCAGGACAGGAACATTTCCGGTATGAGCACTAAGACTTGCCTTCCTCCCTCAATAGTTTTTTCCGCAAGATTAAAGATTATCTCGGTTTTGCCTGAAGAAGCGGGTCCGAAAAGAAGCACGGACTTGCCTGTGCCAACCGACGTTATTTTATCAAGAGCTCTTTTTTGAGGCTGGGTAAGCCGCGGAGCTTTGGCGCCGCTGCCATATTTAACTTTCTGTTCCTGCTTTTTTAATTTGGAAATTTTTGGAACAAAGAACTTTAATACTGTTCCGAGCGGAGTAAGGTAATAATTTGAAACTTTGTTGGCCAGCGCAAGCTGGTTGTCAGTAAAAAGATCTTCATGTATCGTCTTCAAAATTCCTTTTGTAGGAAATTGCGGCTTCCGTGTTTGTTCAATGACAACTCCGCGCCTATGCTTCTTGGCAATAGTTATTTCAATCAATGAACCCAAACAGATGCTTTCATCCGAATGATATGTAAATGACTGGGGCGATGAAAGCGGAATTCGCGCAATAGGAGCAACTTTGTAGTAGCGCATAAAAAATTTATTTATCAGGACATTTAAACGCAATCTTTAATGTGATCGTTTCCGATTAACTGATCTTCCATTGGCCAACGAGGTAGCCCACTCCGAACGGTCCTTCATAAGAGAGTTGTTTGAAAGAATATTTTAATTCGCTAATGGCACCCAATGCAATTATGATCGAACGCAAACCGCATTCCCCCGCTTCATCACAAAAATCAGGATTTAAATTTAATATCCTTGAAACGTCATTTTTACTAAGAAGTTCGGAAATGGCATGGTCAAATTTTATTCCGTAAGGTGAAAATCCAGCCGGTGCGTTCTCAGTCAGCCGGTGCGACAGGTCGCCGCTGGCAATTATGGAAATTGATTCCTCGACGCCTTGAAGGATCTTCCCGATCTCTTTTCCGTATTCAAAGTGCATATTCCAATCCAAAGCGGTAAAAGTGAGAGGAATAATAGACGGTTTCTTGTCATACGGTTTCGTAAGAAAATGCAGGGGAACCAGAGTTCCATGGTCAAGCTCCGTTTCTCTTATTACTTCAACCGGAAAATGGCGAGCTTTCATTTTTTGCAGCATCGTTTTCGCGAGCAGGGCATTGTTTTGGAAGACATATTGCATTGAACTGCCTCCAAAACTTGAAAAATCTCCTCTGAATTGGTCTTCAAGATTTATTGTGAATTTGTCGTATCTCATGGGGCCATGAGGTGAAATGATCACCACGGTATCAGG
>DAOUPS010000032.1 GCA_030626045.1 bacterium
CAAGCGTAAAAACGAAACTTAGCAAACTTAAAAACGCGTTATACTAAGGGACTGTTTCCAGGCTAGCCATGTCGCTCGCGAGCGACGCGGCTAGCTTCTTGCCCCGCTTTTCGCGAACAGCGTGGTAAATAAAATTAACAATTTTTGGTAGGAGTTAGTTTGGTAACAGTCCCTTTGTCCCAGATCATTTCGAAAATACATTTTAAGAGATGCGCCAGAGTCTTATTTTCAATTACCACTCCGCCAAGCCTTCCAAAGTAATCGATCATAAATATCTTGTTTCCGTAAATGTTCATTCCTCCCTGAAAAGGATACTCTTTATGGCCAACAAATAAATGCTCTTGCAACTTTTTCTTTCCGTCGCTTTCATACTCTTTCTGCTTGCCAAAACGTGAAGTGTAGATTACCTTGACGCGAATCTTTTTTCTAACGCGCTTTTGGCGAATCTTGTTCAGTCCTTTTTTAAGAACAGATTTTTCAAACTCATCATAAGGCAGAAATATGTACATAGTATCTTCTTTTTCCAAACTGTCCGCAAAATCGCTCTGCACCGCTTTGAGACCCTCGAGCCCTTCATAGTATTTCACTTTTGGCCTATCAGAATGATCTCTGTAAAGCATATTTAACTCAGGTAGTACGTCTTTTAGCTGTCTGATCTTTTCGTGCAGCTCCGACTCTTGGTTCGCAAAAAAGTTTATAAGTTGATTCGGTTTTTGCGCGACATAATATGTCTTTCTGCCTTCATCATAAGTCGACATCAGACCCATTTGCATAAGGCTGTCAATAATAACATAAGTCGTTGCCCTTTTGACCTTTGCTTTCCGCGAGATCTTCTGAACCGGAGACGACCCAAGCTGGATTGCGGCCATATAAACACTGGCTTCTTTTTCGGATAGACCAAGCTTGATCAGTTCTTTTATCAATATATCTTTCATGCTGGTGCATTATACTAGCTCTGTTATGCTTTTTTCTTGTTGTGCCTTGCGCTATGGCAGAGGCAAAAGTTACTTTACTATACAATTTGCGTGCTGTCCATACTTTTTGCTTTTTCGTGAAAATGGATTTGCTACTCTCTATCCTTCAGCGCTTTTGAGATAAGTTCCCTTACTGCATCTTTATCAACTTTCTGTTTTTCTGGTCTTGGCTGCCGCCTGTCTACCGCCTGTCTGCCGGTAAGGTAGGATGAGGTAGGATGAGTAATCTCTCCTGTGCGCTGTGTCTGTTCGGGTGTGACAAGATTTCCTTGATTCTCGACTTCTGTCCGATTTTGTTGACTATAATTTTGCGGTTTGTTCTGTGGCCGACTTTGTCCAATTTGCTCAGATTCTTGCAGTTGTTGCTGGAGTTTTATTTGTTCTCTCCGGTAACTTTTCAAACAATCCTTGCAGAACACAGGGCGCACTCCGTCAGGCTCAAAAGGAATTTGTATGTCTATGCCGCATCCCCAGCATTTCGAGTCGTGCATTTCATTTTCTTTTCTAATATTTTGTTCCAATTGAATATTGTCATCCGCTGTTTCTGATTTATTCTGTTGTTGTTTCCGTTTTCTATCGACTATGCTATCATCGGACACATTCAGTGCCGGCTCTGTTTTTGGGGAGAGCTGCGTATTGTATTGCTGTTTTGCAAAATTGTCTATATTGTTTTTCGTCTCCGCGCTCAACATTCCACTCCAACTATTGATCTTTTTTTCGACAATTTCCCGCGGTGTTCCGTAACGTTCTCGAGATATCTTAATGATCTTTTCAACATTCTGCTTCGTTTCGCTCATATTAATAGGTTCAATTGTGGACGCTGAAAACGGGTTCGTTGCAACTCCATCGATCATAAGTTTAAGATAAATATGATATCTTGTGAGATTAACAAGGTCATTGGCATAAAATGTCGGCTCAAACTCCTTTTCCAATGTCTCTGAGTCCATTGCTCCAATACGAAATGAGATGATCGTGCCAACATTACCAAACACAGCATCGCGGACAGTTTCATCAAGCTGTGTAATATACTGATGAGCCAATATCAGATTAAGCCTGTATTTTCTTGCTTCGGATAAAATATTTTTGAACGAGTCTGTGGCAAAGTTCTGAAACTCATCAACATAAAGATAAAAATCTCGCCGTTCTTGTTCAGGCATATCAATACGCGCCATTACCGCCAGTTGTATTTTCGTGATCATCATCGCGCCAAGCAGCGCGCTGTTGTCTTCACCTATTCTTCCCTTTGATAAATTCATGATGATAATTTTCTCATTATCCATCACTTCCCTTATATCAAACATTGAACCCGTTTGACCGACAATATTTCGTATTAAAGAGCTTGAGAGAAACTGCCCGACTTTGTTTTGAATCGGTGCAATAGCCTCAGTAAGTAATCGGTCATGATACTTTGCAAACTCATCAGTCCAAAATGCGTGGACTACCGGATCAGTTACATTTTCAAGCACTTTTGCTCGATACTCTTTATCAACTAATATCCTATTAACCCCCAAAAGCGTTGATGTGGGGTCTTCAAGAAGAGCAAGAATAGCATTCCTAAGCAAGTATTCCAAGCGCGGACCCCATGAATCGGCCCATATTTTTTTAAAAACACCAACCAGCCCGGATGCGACCAAATGGCGGCATTCGGGATCTACCTTTTCCATAATATTCATCGCGAGAGGGTACGCAGTATCCGCCGGATTGAAATATACAACGTCATTGATTCGATGGCTTGGAATCGCTTTAAGACACTCCTCCGCAAACTCGCCGTGAGGATCGACAATGGCTACGCCCTTCCCATTTCTGATGTCCTGTATTGCCATATTTTGGATCATGTTCGTTTTTCCCATTCCTGTTTTTCCAATAACATACATATGGCGGCGTCTGTCATCGGCCTTTATTCCAAAAATGTGTTCTTTGCTTCGATAGTCGGTTTTAGCAAAAAAATTGATGCTTTTGTCGTTAAACATGAATTGTGGTGCCTGCATATTTGGCAAGCATGCTGTTACTGGTAAAATAATTAACTGGATGGCTCAAATTCAACAGGAAGATTCTGCGGCGCTCCCCCTTTCTTCGCTTCAATACGCGTAAGATTCGGCGCTTTGACTGACATATCAGGAAAATGAAATATAGTCGCCAGCTCTTCAGTATTGAATATAAAATCAGCCATTGTGAAGCTTCTATCTCGGTAATCTTGTATTATTCTGCGCTGGCGATACAATTTGCGAGAATCAACAAAATAGTAATTTGCAAATGTTTTGGATTTTGGGTCCGGATATAATGCATTCAAATTCACATCGGAAAATTGTTTTACTGTGCCTATAACACCGGCAACACCAAGCGCTTTGTTGAAATTCTCTCTTTTTCCGATATATACATATCTTATGGTTGTCTTAAATCCCACTTTCGATATATTATTATACACTGCCTTAACTTTTTCTTGCTCATCAGGCGACAATCTATTTATGTTGAACTCTTCCTCGGCTGTTGTCTCCGAAGAATCTAATGGCGCCGCAAGATCTTGAGCAAAAAGCCCTCGAAAAATATTTCCGGGAACTACCCCTATTTCTCCGAAACAATTAAAAAGAGACTTTCTCTCCGCGACTTTTTTTCTGCCTATCAATTCTTCAATATACTCCTCACTTTTTGGGTGCCATAACACCTCATTTGCCGGACTAAAGACTATTTGAAGCCATCCATGCTGTCCGGCGCCAAAAACACTCATAACTTCTGCTAAAGAGGCAAGTGGATCGATCATTTTTCCTGTAACATCCTCAATAAAGTTTTTATGCGTTCGAATCGGCAACTCATCCCGCTTAACAAGTCTTAACGTAGTGCCCCATACATCCCAATTCTGGTTAGGAAGATTTCTGGGCACTTTATTGGTATAGTCATCAACTTCATATATTTCCGCATCGGGATATTGGGCATAGATCTGCGACTCAACATTATTACGAGCCATGACCGGACATCGAACGTAGAAATGGACTCTTCCCTCGATAGAAGCTATCTCAAAGGAAAATTTGTCCTGTCTTGCCCTCCAGCCACAATATATCTCAAAAAGATTCTGGGTCGACCAAGTGTGCAATCCACTAAATACTTGTTCCATGATCTTTGGACTTTTTTCAATATCCGCCGGTGGAATAATTTCGAGCAACACAGTTTTGACCCCCAGGGTCCATTTGAAAAATACATATTCCTCCCACACCATCATAAAAATTTTCCACATTGGGATTGGAAGAATGATCCACCATGTTTCAGCCAGTAGTTCTCCAATGATCTTTAGAAAAACAATATCGCCATTTTCTATCATCAAAAGAAGAGCCACAATAATCAAAAGCGCAGTCGCCCCTGCTATAACAAATCGTGTTGTGTATTTTTTTTGAGGCTGTGACAGCATCCTGTTTTTTGTTTTTCACTGTTAGATAGGCAATTTTACTTAATGAGGCTACCCTAGAATCAACTCCTGTCAAAAATTGGCCCATTTAGGCGGGACCAACACCTGTCCACCCCGCCCGAGTGTACCGCTTGGTACGAACGGGTCCGGTACGGCGGCTAGCTTGGAAACAGTTCCTTATTGCTTAAGCGCGAAAAGCCCATCACGAGTTTTGTAAAAATGAGTACGGTCAGATAAAGTAACTGCCACTGTCGTGCGCTTTACCTGCCTTTTCATTAGAACATATGAAATAATCGTTTCTTTATCGATTGGTTTTCCATGCTTTTCAAGAAAGGAACGAATAACCTCACAAACAGTTCCTTCTTGATATCCCCAATCGCACAGACCGTAAATTCCCCTGCCGACGAGTACAAATCGACTATCCTTGATAAGCTCATTATGAACCGTTTGAGGAAGTGCCTTTTTTTCCGTCCAATGCTTATTTATGAAAATCGTGATTTTTCGAAAATGCAACGGCTGGTTGTATTTTCTAAGCACTAAATACGCTTTTTCCCTGGCACCTCGTTGTGAGATAACTTTCCAATTCCTTAAGCCCCATTCACCAAGAATGTTCTTATCAATAAGCCTGCTTGTGAGAAGGATCATACTCAAGCGCTTACTGCCATGGCCGCCCATGAAGAATTCACTTTTGGGCTGATCAGAACGAACATATTTAAAGATTTCCTTAAAGGTTACAGGCCGTTGTTTCTCCTTTATGTACTTCACGATCAAAGCATGTGCTTTTGTGACTTTTAAGTCAATCTTGTTATCTTCTGAGACGTGCCAAAATCCTTTTTTGTCGATCTTTCCTTTTCTAAACTTGAGCTTTTCGGAACTATTAAGAATAAACATGAGCTGGTTTCGCTGCTTCTGCGTAAGATGACCTTTGATCTTTTCTTTAAGGAAACGTTTTTCGCAAAAACCGCCGGCTTTCTTGATTGCTTCCAATGCCATGTTTTCAATAACATTAAATCCATCACTTTTCACTGATTTTTGAAGCTTTTTGAAGCTATCACTTTCAATCTGGCGTATTCGTTCTCTGGTTATACCAAATTCTTCACCAATTTTTCCCAGCACTATTGGCGCATCACCTTGTAATCCGAAACGCTTTTTAATAATCGTTCGTGGACGATCCTTAAGATTGTCGAGAAGTTCCTCGGTAATACTATTCAATTTTGCACTTGTTATATTTTCCATAGACGTGTCTTGTTGCAACTATTTCTAAGCTGGCACGATTGGCAAAAATTAGAAAACTTTTGGCAGAAGCCAGTTTAAAAATAGAACCTTGTTATGATCAAACAAAAAAACGCAAGCTAACAGGCACAATAAAACTATAGAAGCATCGCTAAAATAATCCCATATGCACGTTTCAATAATAACACAATTAGAAATAATTGTCAAATGATTTCAACGATCGTACAGCTACTAATGCTTTTGTTGAGTTTGTCTGCTTCCCCGAGCTTTACGGTGCTGTTCTTAGAAATCTCGGTTCAATGCAGGAATATTGGATCCTCTTAGAACTTGTACTCCCAGCCCGTACCGATAAGCGAGATCCGGATCTTCATCGTCTCCCACGTGTATGAAAAATAGGCTGTGCTATTAATTTTAACAATATCTTAACAGTCCTTTATCTGCCATTTAAGAAACGCTGTACAAACATTTTTTTGTATGCTATTCTGTTAGACCCTTGCGCAGGATTATCTCAAGCCAGTTCCCGCATATAATTTTTAAAGCCGCCACAAGCCAGGATCAAAAATAAAAGATATGGACACGAAGAATTGCATTTCACTTATCGATAAATCAAAAGACATTCTCTTGATTATCCCGCCCGAACCATCCGATGATATTATCTCATCAGCTTTTGCGATATTTCGTTTTATTAAAAAACACCGGAAAAGTATAAGCTATGTTTCCGGCGGAGACGTTCCGCAACGATTGTCTTTTTTAAAGGCGCCCGATGCTACCATTACTTCCTTGTCAGGCCTCCGAGAATTTGTACTCGTATTCAACACCGAAAAAAATAAAATAATCGACATCAAGAGTGAGCAGAACAATAATGAATTTGTTATCAAGGTTACTCCGGAAAAGGGCTCAATCGATCCGCGGGATTTTTCATTTCTTCCCTCAGATTTCAAACATGATCTGATCATTATTATTGGAGTGCCAAGTTTAGAATCACTGGGCGAACTTTATCAGTCGAATACCGACCTATTTTTTGAAGTTCCAAAGATCAACATTGATAACAAAAGCGCTAATGAGAATTATGGACAAGTAAATGTTGTTGATCTGACCGCCTCATCGATTTCTGAAATATGCGCAAATTTATTTATTGAGCACAATAAAAAACATGTTGATAAGCTAATTGCCCAGGCGCTACTCACCGGAATTATTGCCGAAACGGAAAGTTTTCAAAAACCGACAACGACACCGAAAGCCATGATCACTGCCGCAAAGCTGATGAAATATGATGCCGACCAGGCAACAATTATCCGCCATCTTTTTAAAACAAAATCATTTTCTTTTCTAAAATTATGGGGGCGCGTAATGGCACGCCTTAATTGGGATGAAGAACAAAAAATAGCCTGGTCTCTCATTTCAATTGAAGATTTTGTCCAATCTCGGGCCAGCAACAGCGATGTCCCATACATTCTTGAAGAGATACAGAAAAATTTTATAGAAGGCCAAATTTTCGCGGTGATCTATCCCGAATCATCAAATGCTACTTTTATTCAAGTTCGTTTTTCCAGCAGTTCCAAGGCTCAACAGTTTGCGCAAATTTACGAAACAGAGACAGTTAAAAATGTCTTTCGGGTACGTGTTGAGGGAAAAGACTTATTGGAAACCGAAAAAGATTTTTTGAAAAATATCAAAACACTTGAATAGGAAGTGTTCAACCTTTACACGCTGATCATCAGCTTATAACAAGCCGATTTTTTTATGCCGAGCTAACTACATCAGGAAAAAACGGAAAAGTTCATCCCGAGTACTCGGGATGAACTTTTTTGTAGAAGTTAACTTAGAAACAACCTCAGTCACATAAGCGAAACCAAAAACAAAGCACTCATGACAGCAACTGCGATCAAAGTTCCGATGATTGCAATAATATGATTACTCTTCATTTTTTACATTTTATTCGGGGCGCTTACTCCCATTAACCTTAAAGTTTCCGCCAGAACGATCTTGGTCGCCTTGACCAATTCGATCCGAGCTAGAGAACGGCTGGCATTTTTCTCATCCAGCACTTGGCATTCATGATAAAAGCTGTGAAATAGATCGGCTAATTTTATGCCGTAGTACGGCAGTTGATGAACTTCGTAACTTTGCGCTATCTCCTCAACCAACTCGGGAAATTTCGAAAGCTTTCTGATGAGCTCCAGTTCTTTTTTATGCTCTAGCAGCGCAATATTTTTTTCACCTTTAAGCTTGATCTCTTTATGTTTCTCCAAAATGCCATTCATCCGAGCATGAGCATATTGAACGTAAAAAACAGGGTTCTTATCGGATTGTTCTTTAGCAATATCTATATCAAAATCCATATGCGTGTCTGGAGAATGCATCAGAAAAAAGAATCTAAACGCATCTTTCCCCACCTCATCAAGCAGATCTCTCACTGACACATACGTTCCGCCACGTTTTGACATTTTGAACTCTTGGCCATCCTTGATCACCCTGACAAACTGCGTCAAAATTATCTCAAGCCGGCCGCCATACCCCAGCGCCTCAACAGCACCTTTGACACGAGCAACATCCCCGTGATGATCAGATCCCCAAATATTGATCACCCTATCAAAACCTCTCTCAAATTTATTTTTATGATAAGCGATATCACCGCCAAAGTATGTTAGCTCCCCAGATGTTTTCTTCACCACCCTATTCTTGTCGTCGCCATACTTTGCCGCCCTGAACCACCACGCTCCATCTTTTTTATATACAAGGTCTCTTTTCTTAAGCTCATCAATTGCCTTATCCACTTCCCCACTGGCATGAAGTGACTTCTCTGAAAAATATTCATCGAATTCTATTCCCAATTTTTTCATTGATGGCTTTACTATTTCCTTCATGATCTCCACAGCCGCTTTTTGCCCCACTTCAAAAGGATCATTGCTTCCCTTGCCAAGTTTCTCGTGAAGTTCATTAATATAGTCTCCGCTGTATTGAGCTTCCTCGTCTTTAAGAACCGAGTGCCCAAGAATTTTTACCTGATTGCCAAAATCGTTTACGTAATATTC
This sequence comes from bacterium, assembly GCA_030626045.1. Taxonomy (GTDB): domain Bacteria; phylum Patescibacteriota; class Minisyncoccia; order Moranbacterales; family DUUL01; genus DAOUPS01. The sequence goes on from DAOUPS010000032.1 coordinate 8,640, forward strand.
ACTTTTAGCGTCAAATCCGGCTTTTTTAAGAACATTTACCAATACATCGCCCATCGGTCCGCCGCGCCCGTTGCCCAAATGGATCGGTCCGGTCGGATTAGCTGAGATAAATTCCACTTGGATCTTTGTTCTATCGCCAATATTTGATGCCCCAAAAGAGCTCCCTTTCTTATTGATCTCTACAACAGCCTCCCGCAAAACGCTCTCGGACAATTTAAAATTGATGAACCCCGGCTTTATTATCTTTACAGTGTCAAGATCGTTTACGCTCTTATTCAGATCATTTAAGAACATGTCGGCAATAACCATCGGGCTAAGTTTTACTTTGGAAGCAAGTTTTAGCGCGATATTCGTTGAATAGTCTCCAAAGTTCTCTGGAGGATAACTTATTTCAATTTCTTCCTTCGTTATTCGTATTTGC
>DAOUPS010000011.1 GCA_030626045.1 bacterium
AACTGCCAATGGACACATTGTCCTTTATGATAGAACTGTTATCCCACCACAAGGACTGCTCATTTTCAGTTTCAACTTCAACCGAGACATCCGAGTCGGCATAAGAAACACCAAAACTCAGGCACACAATCATAAAAAACATTGCTAAGACTCTAACCTTTTTCGTCTTCATGCCGATCTCCTTTTCCTTTTAGGATGTTTGCACAACACAGTACGCCTATCATTTCTTGTCCGTCACCTCCATTCTATTTAACTCATTTTCTTACGCAAACCAATTCCAAAGTCTCTATCTCATGTAGATCATCTTTGATACCAATGACGATCCTTACCCCCACCTTTTTTCCTTTCTTGGGCAAGGGCACTTGGAAATAGAAAGTTGAATTTGGCGCATTTCCGCCATTGAATTCAACTGACTTAATATCACCGCCTATCACTACCATCTGCACCAAAACAATGCTCTGGCTTGTCGGATTATAGACATCCACTTTAAAGTAAACATGGATATCCTCTTTTGAAAGCTTGTATTCTTGGGCTGGATCAATATATGCCAACTCAAATTCACTTTCTTTACCCGATAGTTTCAACACTCCATACTCAACAACCAGCCCCGAAGATGTATTTTCTTGATATACAATTACTCTTCCGGGAAGTGTTGTAGTCGCTTGAATCTCAACCTCCCGCGTTTCAAGACTCTGTTGAAGTATAGATTTTCCTGTTGTTGCGCATCCCGAAAGAATTGCCAAAGAAAAAATCAGCCTAACTGCGATCTTGACGGCATTTCCGTTCATAGTCTTCTCTCCTCCTCTTTAAGCTTTGTAAGACTTATACGCTGCAAGACAAAAGCGATTCGTAAATTGTCAAACTACTGTTTGGGAACTGTCCCATTAAATACTTCTAACCAACGCTCATCAACATTTGATAAACGTTCGCTGAGATATTCTTATTGAGTAAATGCATCCATCAATATTTAATAAAAAATTTAACTTATAACTATAGCGTACTATTATATTTATGTCAACCAGCTTTCGTTTTAAAATAGAGTCAGAGCCCGAAAACGTGTTTTTGTCTTCGGGCTCTGTTTTACATTGACTTGAACATGGCTATGGCAGCCATATTAAGCTAACCTTCGCCTTCAAGCTCAACATACCCTCTTTGTCCGGAATAGGATGTGGTAAATCCGGTTCCATTGGGCAGATCCAGTTCTTGGAAATGTCCTGTTTCAATGATCACCTCTGACTCGTAACTCGCGGTTCCACCGTGAACGCAGAGACTGGCATCCATGTCCAGAGAGCCGGAATTCTCCGAGCCCATAACAATTTCATTGCCACAGGACTGGTAATCAGCGTAAACTGCCGTTTTCGCGCTAAACTCATTATCGCCGGAGATCCAGGCGTCCGCATCATCGCCGGAAAGTTCCATTTCCGCATTCTGCACCGCCTGATGGCGGTTAAACGCCTCACCGCCCGGAATAACGTTTGTCAGATCCATCCCTTCGGCCTGCATGGTCGTTGCTGAGTATTCCCCATAACCGGTCCCGGTTATGGCGCCCCAGTTATTGGTGTGCTGGCCGCCGCTGTTCTCAAAAACACCGCCATTGGTCAATCCTTCTTTATAGAAGTCCTGCCACTGGTTCAGGTCATTTCCTCCGCCGGCCCAGATGTCTTCACAACCGGGGTCAGGTGGATCGTCGCAAGCTATGACCATGGTAGCCGGCATTACAGCCGCGAGAGTAAAGATCATCAACATCGTAAATACAAGTCTTTTCATGTGTTTCTCCTTTTTTTCGGGTTCACAAAGTTCCAAAAAAGATGTCTTGACGATAATTTGTTGCGTGTTCGCGACGCTTGAGAATCACCCCCTTTCAGCGAACAAAAAGGTTAAAGGAACTGAATATACACAGTCAAACCAGCTTTCAATCACACAAAAGCTGACTTGGCTGTACATACATTTGGACATTGTATACCAGGAATACTATAAGTCAAGAACAAAAAACAATCGTTGCAATCAATGCCCCAATACCTCTGAGGCTGAAATTTTGAATTTTGATTGAATAATTAATGTTCTACTTTTAAATGTTTAAACATTTTGTCATTCAAAATTAGAAATTCAAAATTATCTGCACTGATTATTCACCATGAATCACACTGCGCACAGAATCAACCGGCATCTCATTATCAGTATTTTTTTGCTTCTCTTTTAACCTTGCCTTGAAGAATTTTAAATCGTGTTCGCTTCCCGGATATAAATTGATATATAAAAGAGAGACAGCCAGCCCGGCTATTATTGCAACAGCAAAATTTAGCCGAATGTCCGGCATTGTTTTTGAAACAATGGGAGAGTCAATTACTTTTACCGAAACAAGATCTCCGCTCCCGTGAAAAGCGGATTGTTTGGCAATAAGCGTTTGATGTATCCCATCCGCAATTTTTTTTGCCTGTTCTTTATTTGGATGAGTAACATCGATCTTAATAATACCGGTATCACCGGCCGCTTTTGCATCAACTGTTCTTTGCCATATTTCAGCAGTCTTATCTTGATTCGGACTTTTCTCAAAATATCCTCTGTCAATTTCAAATCCCGTGCTTATAACTTCATTACAAAATGAATTCGTTTTAATGACTTCTGAAAATACCGTACTTAAATACGCACTGGAACGGGACATTGTATACGGATCAGTGCCATTGGGAAATTGCTGTACAACAAGTATTTTAGAATGCGCGCTATGGCGCGTTGGCTGAATAAAAGTAACAGTCGTCGCGATAAGTAGAGATATAGCAACAGTAATTCCAATTGTTTGTTTCTTCTGCAATATTTTCAAAAAGTTCATTGGATGCGATTAGTCCTTTAGGTTTCTCCTTTGAGTAATTTGTTAAGTTTTTCCTTTACTTCATTTTCCGTCGGTTCGCGTTCGATATCGTTTTTTTCCGGCTGTATTTGAAAATCATCTGCAATAACATCTTTCCGGATTGTTTCATTTACTTTATCTGACGGAACGTTCTGTCCTTCTTCTATAAAAGCATCGTCTGGTCCCTCAATGTGTTCAATTGGTGATCTTTCTTTAACTCTTAACGTTGTTTCCTGATCAGCACCAGTCATAAATATCGGAAGATTCTTTGGAGCAACTGCCTTTTTTTGTTTTTCTTTATTGTCAATGGCTTTCTCTCTGTTCTTCTCCTTCAACGCCGTCACTTTTCGAACACTTTCAGTTATGGGTAAAATCGGTTCTTCGGATTCCCGATGATGAGTTGTTCTGGAAGCTTTGATATCTCTAAATTTCTTATCGGCAAAAATTGATCTGCCGTATAACTTTGAGATAACTCCTTTCCCACTTGATTGATATTTTTCAAATATTCCTTTATCCTCAACAAAAAGCGCTTTTTCATCTTGATCTTTTTTCTTCAAAGCAATCTTCTTTTCAAATTCGTCCTTATTGATCATTGACCCTTCCAGGTCAGGAATATCCGTTGGTATTTTACTTGGAATTTCTGTATCAGGACGGACTACACCTGCCTGTAATACCTTCTTTCTTTTCTTCTGCAGTCTTGAAGCACTTTTTTGTTCGCTTACCGCCTCCTTCATCACAAACGGGCCATTCTCTTCAAGTTCGTATGCTAATTCACTTTTTTCTTTCCTTTTTTCAAGCTGTCGCTTAAGCTGGCTCTTAATAAGCTTATCAATTACACTCTTTTTTTCCACAACTCGCAGATCAAATGATCCATAAAAGATCGCAACAATAACCGATCCGACAAAACCTATTATTAAGCCTAATGCCGTGTTAAGGAAAATATTGGGAGAAACCGGTAAGCTGGAAGTAATCGGCCCGTCAATGAGCTTTGGTTCAATAACTTCTTTCCTGCCATGGTATTTCTGTCCATTTTCTGAAAAATTTTGGGCGATTGCCCGAGCAATTTTTCTTGACTCAATCATAGATCTATCAAATACGCTGATCTTCAGTATGCCTGCTCCACTTATCTTTTCAACTTGAACTTCCTTTTCCCACTGTTTTTTTCTCTCTCCCGGATCATCTGAAAATTTCTTTTCTATTTTGAGAGAAGAGTTCAGAACGTCGTCAAGAAACAGCTCAGTGAAAATAACTTGTGAAAAAATTTCACTAAGATATTCCACTGATCGGGATGCCGACGCAGTATTGGTTTCTTTTTGAATAATAAGAATGGTAATATCAGATCGATATTTTGGCGGAATCAATGTGGACACGAAAAACGCGCAAGATCCCGCCACAAATGTTATGTACAGGATGAGTTGCCATTTCTTGAATATTTTTGGTAATACTTCTCTCATTTTTTCGTTCAATAACTTATTTCTACTGAATTTACAGAAAAACAACCAACATATAGTTGTATAATAATAGAGTTAATTTGTCAAGACGCAAAAAGGTACTGACCCCTTTTTCTCAATCCTTTTTTTCAATCTACTTTAAAACCCTTTGTTGTTAGAACAAAGGGTTTTAAAAATAGTTTCTTTGGCTAGGTTATTATTTCAGTGTGACATCAAGAAACTTCATTTCCTCGTTCCTCATTATTGTCAGCATAATTTTATCGCCCGCTTGATGTCTGGAGATCATTTGTGATAATGGATCATCAAGTGTTATCTCTTTACCGTCCACTGAAAGCACAATATCTCTTAGTTGCAATCCTGCGATCTCAGCTGCGGATCCTTTTTTTACCGCAAGCCCTTGCTGGCCGCTAAAAGAATATATCAGTGCCCCTCTGTCGACCGCAAGATGGTTAAGTAACGCAATTTCTCTATTTATGGAAAGATAATAGGCGCCAAGCACGCCGTGAGGATTCCTCTGTCCCTGAATAACTCTTTCAATCGTAAATTTAAGCCTGTTGATTGGAATTATGAACCCGACGTTCTTGCCATCTTTAGCAATGTAACGTGCAATTCCAACAACTGTCCCGTTAAAATCAACAATGGGCCCTCCCATATTTTTTTCGTTGATCAGCGCGTCACACATTATCGCCCCTTCCATCTTTTCCGAGGATGAGAGTTCTGAATTTAATAAAGAAAATCGTTTGTTCTTTTCATTTATCACTCCAAGAGAAAAAGTGTTCTGGTATTCACCAGCGGCATTCCCGATAATGATGATCTTTTCGCCAGTTTCAAGTTCATCTGAATTTCCAAACTGCGCCGCGGGTAAATTCCCTCCCTCTGTTTTGTAAAACTCGACTTCGGCATATTGGTCAACAAATACTTTTTTCGCTTCAAACTCTTTTCCATTTGAGGAGAATATCTTGTATTTTTTTGAAGCGTTCGATTCCGAAAGCGTACTGCCTTCTCCAAAAACATCAGCATTATTTCTTATTACGCTCATGATAAGCCCGTCTCCAGTCAATATAATTCCTGTTTTTATATGATTCTGGATGTCGCTGCTTGTCTTGATCTCATTTTCTTTCTGAACATCTTTTCCATCAGCGTATTCAACTATACTGACAATAACAGGCAAAACGTTTTGGGCTGTGTTTGTAACTGAGAAATTTTCGCGCACAGTCACCTGTTCTGTCTTATTGATCACAGTAATTTTTTCATTCACTTTCTGAAGGATCGGAAAATGTTCCAGGCATTTGAATGATGAAAGCCATGGAACAATGATCCTCTCCATTGCAACTCCTGAAACTCCTCCAATTACGGCGACAATAACAACTATGAATAAAATTTTAATAACTTTCTTTGCGGCTTTCTTTAACATATGGCTTAAGGTTTTAAAGCTCGACCGAGAAATTTGCTTTGAAAAAAATTAATTTAAAAACAGTCCTGTAATTCATACAACCAAATTCCATTGGGCTGTGGATAAAATGCCCGCGATAGCAAGCGTGGAGAGAATAACATTGAGCGCTACGGCCTTCAGCGTGAAAGTTCTTTGAATATACGTTCTTACGGCATCCCAAAAAACAAAGTAAATTATAAGGGCAACAACACCTGTTGTCAAGTACGCAAACGGCCATAGCGATAATCCCCAAATCACTTCGCCTATCACAAGCGAGAGAATGAGACTGAAAAATAAAACTGTTTTTCTTTCCCGCTGGCTGCATTCCACTGCTTCCAGTATTCCTCCATTTACTAAGTTGCTTGGCTGTTTTTTCGATCGCTGCCTGATCTTAGAGCACGCAGCCTGGCAGATCATAAGCGATGGCAATCCGATAAGAAATGTCGAACCGATAAAAGTCAGAACAAGAATCCATGCACTTATTTGAAAATTCAGATACCATCCATAATTTGACACAAACCAAAAGAACCCCGTTGCTAGTGTTGCAAGATTTATCATTCCTTGCGCCGTCTGGTCGCAATCATAAAACTTTAACCGATAGGCGCCAAGCAATGCCAAATAATAGACAAATGAGGATAGCACAACAAAGACTTGTTTTTCGATCAGATCGTCAATTAAAAAAAGAAGGCTGAGCGAGCCAATGCTAAGAAAGAAAGGAATGGCTAAGAACCGTATCTTTCTCGCTAGCGGCCATACCATTAATACCGAAAAGCATACCAGAAAAATGAGAACGGCAAAGAACCAGTGCCGTTGAAATATTGATACCTCCAAAGCACAAGCGAAAATAATACTGAGAAGAATTGAATTAAACTTAAAAAGCATTTTTTGACAGCTTCTTTTTTGTTATTCCTTTAAGAATGTTATTTTGCCTTTTTCCGCATCAACTTTAACCTTTCCCTTCTTTATAGAATCATCGATAATTTTCATGGCAAGCGGATCCAGAATGTGATTTTGAATAACGCGCTTAAGCGGACGAGCGCCATAAACAGGATCATAACCGTGCGTCAAAAGATGTTCTTTGGCCCTTTTTGTCAATGACAGTTCCATTCCTTTGCTTGAAAGCCTTTTATTAACACATGCAACCTGTAAGTCAATAATATTCTCGATATCTTTTCTATTCAACGAACGGAAAATAATAATTTCATCAAACCTGTTGAGAAATTCCGGCCGGAATTTTTTTTGTAAGGCGTCGAGCACCTTTTTCCTCATTTCGTCTTCACTGATCATTTCTTCTTTTTTCGTCCTGTTGGTAAATCCAAGTTCGCCAGCTTGGGAAATGATATCGCTTCCAACATTAGATGTCATTATTATCACTGCATTTCTAAAGCTTACTACTCTGCCTTTCGCATCCGTGAGCCGTCCGTCATCAAGTATTTGCAGCATAATATTGAAAACTTCTGGATGAGCTTTTTCAATTTCATCAAATAAAATAACGCTATAAGGGCGCCGGCGCACCTTTTCCGTCAATTGCCCTCCTTCGTCGTATCCGACATACCCCGGGGGAGAGCCAATAAACTTTGCGACGCTGTGAGATTCCATGTATTCGCTCATGTCAACACGTATCATCGCATCTTCATCATTGAATAAAAATTCCGCCAATACTTTCCCAAGCTCTGTTTTTCCAACACCGGTAGGGCCAAGAAAGATAAAAGATCCAATCGGATGGTTTTCTTCGGAAATACCAGCCCTGCTGCGGCGCAATGCATTGGCAACAGCTTTGATCGCGTCTTCCTGTCCAATAACTCTTTCCGCCAGCTTCTCTTCAGCATGTATAAACTTTTCCGCTTCTTCTTCAAGCATTTTTTCAACCGGTATGCCTGTCCAGCGCGATACCACTTTCGCGATATCTTCTTCCGTAACTTCTTCTTTTAAAATTGCTGTCTTGCTCTGAACATTCTTAAGTTTTTGATTTTCCCGCTTAATTGTTTTTTCCAGTTCAGGGACCTTGCCGTAGCGTATCTCAGCTACCTTATCAAGCGACCCTTCCCGTTCTAATTTTTCCGCATCATTCTTCAGTTCATCAATTTCCTTCTTGTATTTTCTAATATTAGTAATAAGCTCCTTTTCGGCTTTCCACTGCACTTTCAGTTGCTTGAGCCGGTCATTAATTTGGGCTTTTTCTTTTTTCATCTCTTCAAGCTTCTTTTTTGTATCGCCATCTTTTTCTTTTTCAAGTGCCTTTTCTTCAATTTCCATTTTTCTTACTTTTCTTTCAAGCTGGTCTATTTCGGTCGGCATTGATTCGATTTCCATTCTCAAAGATGCTGTCGCTTCATCAACCAGATCAATAGCTTTGTCGGGAAGAGACCTGTCGGTTATATATTTGGTTGACAGCTTTACTGCGGCAACAATTGCTTCATCGGTAATTTTTACACCATGATGAATCTCATATTTTTCTTTAATGCCTCTTAACATTGAGATCGTATCTTCTTCGGTCGGTTCTCCAATAAAAATCGGCTGGAATCTTCTTTCTAAAGCCGCATCTTTTTCAATATATTTTTGGTACTCTTTTAGCGTTGTCGCACCAATTGTCCGCAACTTTCCGCGGGCCAGCGCCGGTTTAAGCATATTTGATGCATCCATTGTTCCTTCAGTGGCTCCGGCTCCTACAAGAGTATGCAGTTCATCGATAAATGTAATATATTTTCCTTCAGAACTTTCAATCTCTTTGATGACCGCTTTAAGGCGATCTTCAAATTCTCCGCGAAATTTTGCTCCGGCAATAAGAGAGCCGAGATCAAGCAGTACCAGCTCCTTATTTTTTAAATTTTCCGGAACATCGCCACTTACAATGCGTTGGGCAAGTCCTTCAGCAATAGCCGTTTTTCCCGTTCCTGGCTCGCCTAAAAGTACGGGATTATTTTTTGTTCTTCGCGATAAGACTTGCATTAACCGGCGAATTTCTTCATCTCTCCCAACTACTGGATCCAGCAATCCCTCTTCTGCCTGTTTTGTGAGATTGATCGTGTACTTTTCCAATAACTGAAATTTTGACTCTGGATCCGGAGAGTCTACTTTTTGAGATCCTCTGACCTCCTTTAATATTTTGAGTATTTCCAGCTCATTTATATTATATCGGTTCAATATGCCGCAAACTTCTTTGGAACTTTTCATGATCCCTAAAAAAAGATGCTCTGTTGAAATATATTCATCACCGGTTCGCGAGGCTTCTTTGGCAGATTCATTAAACACCTCTAATAAATTTCTGGTAACGTAAACATTTCCGACAGCCCCGGATACTTGTGCCTTTGGAATTTTTTCTATTTCTTCTCCAATATTTCGTTTAAGCGCCTCAATGTCAATTTGCAGCCTTGAAAGCATTGTTGGAACAATGGAATCCTCTTGCGAGATCAATATATACAATAAATGCCACACGTCGATCTGCTGATGTTTTTTTTCAAATGCAAATTCCTGCGAACTTTTAACCGCTTCCTGCGACTTAATTGTAAATTTACTAAAATCCATAATATAAAAAGCAATTGTTATCTTTTCGCCTATTTATCGCTTTTAAGGCAATCCGCTCATGTATGCCGGTAAACAATTCTTGCGGATTCAGTGTCTCTTGCCTTAAACCATTTCAAACAATTTCTAATACTCTTGCCCTGCCTCTTCAAGTTTTGCCGTTATCATTTTTTCTCTCCCCTGGCTCCAAACTTTCATAACAATATTATCACCAACCATTTTACGCTTAATAATTCTCGATAGATCATTATCCGAAGTCACTTTCTTTTCATCTATTTCAAGTATTATATCATTCTCAACCAGACCGGCTTTATCAGCGGGACTTCCCGGAATAACCGCAAGGTCAGAAAGGCGTCTTCCCCGAACAACAAGCGCTCCATAATCAAACTGAAGATTATTCTCCTTTTGAATTTGCTTATTCACAAGCATGTATCGGACGCCGATATAAGGGCGCACTATCCTGCCGGTTTCTTTAACGCTTTGATAAATTTTCTTTACTTCGTTGATTGGAATTGCAAAACCAATATTTTCAGCCCCTTGCGCCATAGCAACGCTCACTCCAATTGCTTCTCCTTGTAAGTTAATGATCGGTCCGCCGGAATTTCCTGGATTTATGGCCGCGTCAGTTTGAATCATTTCATCAAATAATTCCGACCTTCCTCTCCCATCACCAGCGCTTATGCTTCTTTTTAGTCCGGAAATTATTCCTTTTGAAACAGTGTTGCGAAATTCACCAAGAGAATTTCCTATTACTACAACTGTTTGTCCGATTTTTAAATTGCCAGAATTGCCAAGTTTAATTACCGGAAATTTTTTGTCGCTCTCGATTTTTATGACCGCCAAATCCATAAATGAATCCCTCGCCAGAACAACCGCATTGTATTTTGTTCCGTCGTTCATAATAACCGTATATTCTGCTTCCTCATCTTCAACAACATGCCTGTTGGTCATAATAAATCCATCTTCTCCGACAATAAAACCTGTTCCTCCTCCTATCTCTCTTTTCTCGGTTTCAGGCTCTTCTCGTGGAATCTCCCTAAATCCGAAAGGGTTGAAAAAAGGATCATTAGCAAAAGGATCTATAAAATAACTGTCCAGCTTTGGAACATCTTTTGTGACAATAACACTTACTACCGCAGGCGACGCCTTCTCAACAACATTAATGGTGGCCGATTCATCTTCAATAATACTGACCGATCTATTGTTCTTAATTGCTTTTCCAGCATCGGCATCATCAGTTGCTTCAATGCCTCGCTGCTGCTCAATGATCTTACGTATTTCTTTATTACTGGTCTCGCTCACCGCAAATCCGGCAATCGCACCCATGATGCCGCTTACAACAATACTGGCCGCAATTGCGGAAGCCAGTGTTTTGCTATAATGTTTTTTGGCCTCATATTCAACAACTTCAGCTTTTTCGCCTATTTTGTCGTTTTTGCTTATTTCTTCCATAAATAAAACTAAAAAATATAGGATTTCAGCAGAAAGAGTGCTTGAGAACAGTTCCATCAATCGCATTCATCCATGCACCTGCATTGATAGCCTTTCATTAAGACAAACAAAACAACTCGGTGTTTGATATTTGATATACGATACATAATACACTAACCAAAGAACTTTGTTTCAAGTTATTCTTCAACTAAGATAGCGCCAACCGGACAACTCTGCGCTATTTCCTTTGCATCGCAGTCTGAGTGTTCATTATTTACAACAACCGCAATTCCATTTTCTATTTTAAAATGATCCGGGTATAATCCTTCACACGTTCCGCATCCAATGCACTTATCTTCATCAATTATTGCTTTCATAATACTTTTGTTTACTATTCTATGGCATTTGATCTTTACTGGAAATTGCCTAAGCTTGGATCCCCCTCGGAATTCATACGAATTTTTTTCTCGATCTTCTTCATTCTTTGATCACGAAACTCTATTTCTCCCTGTTGCGAATTCCAAATATAATCTTTCATAAGAACAATTACCGGCATTTGTTTTTTCTGTTCGAGTATCCAGTCAAGAAACGTTGTCCCATGAACATAGATCTGGCGAATCTTTACTTCTTTGATCGTTTTAGCTGCATCTTTTCCAGAGTTTTCCATGGATTTACCATCTGTAATAATTTCTCGCTCTCTTGTTTCCTGAACGTGAACAATATGAAATCCAATTGGACTAACAATTACGTTTGATATTTTACCGGAGTCTGCCGCAAACACAACATCAGCTACTTCAGGTATCAATTGATGGTACCTAAACCATCCTAACTCTCCATCATTTTGCGCGCTTTCTCCCTCTGAATATGCTTTAACAACATCAACAAAATTTGATCCGTTATCATTAAGCTCTTCTCTCGCTTCAATGCACTTTTTGTATCCTTCCTGTTCTGTTATTTCAAAAATATACGCGCCGAAAAGACGTTTTAGATATATTTGATAGATAACAACATTGTCTCGAAAGTCATTGATATCCCAGCCGTATAACGACTTTAGGCTTAATTCCAAAGACTGCCTATCTCCGTGCTCCGCTATTTTTTCATCAAGTTTTTTTTGCGCTTCTTTTTGTGTGATGGCGATTCCTTTGCCACGGGCAAGTTCTTCAACTATCTTATTTTCAACCAGCTTGTTGAAAACATCTTTTTCTTTTATTTTCAGCCGCATTTCTCCTTCTTTGGTCGTAAAATCAACCCGAAAGCCCTTTGACGCAAGATCCTGGCTCTCGTAGAACATCCGGACGGCATCGGCATTTTGTATTAAATTTGCCGATGTGATCACGGAATGCGATCTTCCAACAATCGCTACCGGATATGGAACATTTTTAAATATCGGGCGAGTGTACGTCTCCAAAGGCGAGTAAAAATATAGACTAAAGGCTGTTACAACTATCAAAACCAGCAATAATATCGCAACTATCAAAAACTTTTTAAACAGAGATTTGATGTCTTTTTCTTTTTTGCCGGATTGTTTTTTTCCTTTATCAAAATTTTTTCTTTTCTTCTGTTTGGCTTCTTTCTTCCTATCAGGGTTTTTTGCCTTCTCTTGTTTGATTTTTTTATCCTTATCAGAGTCTTTCCCTTTCTTCTGTTCGATCCTTTTCTCTTTTTTCTCTTTTTTTACCACTGGTTTTTTAGTCCATTTTATTATAAATCACGCTAAAAGCATATCATATGATCCGCTTTGAATCAATTAAAAACAACTCTAAATTTTGAAATTTCCATATACTGCAGCCATCTTTGCTCTAGTACAAGTTTGACCCGCCTCGCAGACTGTTTTTATTCTTTCCTCAGCGCGTCCATAGGGCTCAGCCGCGACGCTTTGAGAGCCGGATATATTCCAAAAATCACTCCGGTTAGGCTGGAAAAGGAAAGCGCTACCACAATAGACCAAAGCGTAACTTTGAATTCCAAAAAATATCCCATTCTGAAAGCTGCGTATTCAGCGCCCAGCGAAATTAAAACTCCCGCTATTACTCCCACAATACCTCCCAGCAACGTCAAGAAAATAGCTTCGAACAAAAACTGCGCCAATATGCTGGAGTTTCCGGCCCCCACTGATTTTCTGAGTCCGATCTCAAAATACCTTTCTATGACCGTTACATACATAACATTCATGATTCCCACGCCCCCGACAACAAGAGAAATGGAAGTAAGCGATAAAAGTAAAATATTGAGCACCGCAAAAACTTGATCCAATATATCTTTGGCTTCAGCCATTGACATGACCGCGAAATCATCATCATCCGGATCATCAATGTCATGTTGTCTTCTCATGACATCGTTCATTTGGATCGTAGTCAGTTCCGTTTTTGTCTCGTCTTTCACTTTGAACATAGCAAATGTTATATGATCAGCTCCCATAACTTTTTTCTGTAGAGTTTTCAGCGGAACATAAATAAGTTTATCAAAATCAAAAAAACTGATGGCTCCTCTCTCTTTCAACACGCCAATCACTCTAAATGACTTTCCTCTTATCTTTATATTTTTTCCTACAGCATCTTCTTTTCCGAAAAAGGATTCTTTTATTCCGCTTCCCAAAACCACCACTTGTTTCAGACTGTCATCATCTTCTTCCGTGAACATTCTCCCAAATTCAATTTCCATTTTCTCGTCCACTCGGATAACATCAGCAGTTACCCCCATAGTAAGAACTTGTTTGTTCTTATTTTTATAGCTGGTTATGTCCTGGCTCATAACTCCTCCATACCAAGCGCCAAGATTAGACAGCTTTGCTACTTCTTCCATGTCTTCAATTTTCAAAGTCGTAACTTGCGCCCCGCCCACCATGCCGCCTATATTTTGAGCAGACGTTTGAGCGGTTTTGGGAGTTTTAATTTCAATCTCAATAACATCCGATCCGAAAGCCTCAATTTGAGAAATGACAAATCCTCTCACTCCCGCTCCCAATGATAGAACAATGATTACCGCCGCCACTCCGATCACAATTCCAGTCAGCGAAAAAATCGTCCGCCCCACATTGGAGCGAAGGCTTCTTAAAGCTAATCTGATTGAGGTCAATATTTCATGCATATGGTCGTGTAACTCAAAGCTTGTAACTCAAAGCTCGAAACCTATAACTTGTAACTCAAAACAAAATGAGAATAATTTATTTTAATTTTGAGATTATTCCCCAAGTCATTGCTCCGATTTTGCGCTGGTGCGAGGCATAAAGTTAAAGTAGCTTTTCAATATTTAGTTTTGCCCATAAAAACTTTTTCTATAATCTCGCTTTTTAAAAGCTTTCGCGATCCACCTTCGGCCACAATTTTCCCTTTGTCCAAAATATAAGCTCGCCGGGTAATTTCAAGCAAAAATTTGATATTGTGTTCTACTATCACAATAGCGGTTTTATGCTGTTCGTTTATTTCTTTAATTTTAGCAAAAACCTCTTTCGCGATCTTGGGCGCTAAACCTAACGAGGGTTCGTCAAGCAGCAAAACCTTAGGATCGGTCATCAGTCCTCTCGCCAAAGCCAGCATTTGCTGCTGCCCGCCGGAAAGCGTTCTTGCTTTTGTTTCTAATTTTTCCTTCAAATCCGGGAATAATTCCAATACTCTTTTAGTTCTTTGGTCGATAATCCTTTTGTCTTTTACGGCAAAACCGCCCATTTCTAAATTTTCCTTGATACTCAAATCAGCAAAGACTCTCCTGCCTTGTGGAACAAAGGAAACTCCTCTCTTTACCATTTGATATGAAATTGGCGATATTTTTTCGTTGTGCCACAGAATATCTCCCGATTGGATCGGAACCAGCCCAAAAATAGCTTTTAAAATTGTTGATTTGCCGGCGCCGTTTGGACCCATTAAAGCCACCAGCTCGCCCTCGTCCAAATTAATATCAACACCATCAAGCGCTTTTACCCCACCGTAATTAACGGAAATATTTTTAAGCTTTAACAAAATTTCTTGCCTCATACAAACTTTTCACTTTATGAACTTTATGAACTTTTGACTTTTCTTTTTCTACTTTCCCAAATACGCTTTAACGACCTTTTCGTTTTCTAAAACCTTGTTTGGCTCGCCTTCGGCTAAAAGTTTTCCGCTGTCCATCACGATAACATAGTCGCAAAGTTCGCGGATCAAATCTATGTTATGCTCAATCAAAACAATTGTCTTTCCTTCTTGTTTTAATTTTTTAATGATGCCGGAAACGATTTTTCTCATCTCGGGAAAAAGTCCGGCGAATGGTTCATCTAAAAGCAAAATATCACTGTCCGCCGCTAAGACCCGTGCCACTTCTAAAAGCTTTCTTTGCCCATAAGAAAGATTAGCCGCCAGCTGATTTCTTTTTTCTGAAAGCCCGATTTTTTCCAAAACTTCTCTGGCTTTTTTCAAATGATATTTTTTTCGCTTTTCAAAAAGCGAACTGAAGATATTTCGCTTTGTTAGAATAACTAAAATATTATCCTCAACCGTCATTTGTTCAAAAAGACGAATGGTTTGGAATAGGCGAGCCATGCCGTAAAAGTAAGCTTCGTAAGGCTTAATTTTCCGCAGTTCAACACCGCTAATATTAACCGTTCCATTGTCAATCGGCAACATTCCGCTCAATAAATTTATCCGAGTGGTTTTGCCGGATCCGTTCGGTCCAATAATTCCGGTTATTTTGCTTTGTTCAATTTTAACCGAAAAATCATCAACCGCCTTCACCCCGCCAAAATGCTTGGTTAAATTTTTAGTTTCCAAAATCACCATATCCCGATTTTACCACAATCGCAAGAAAACAAAAACAGTCCCGAGTACTCGGGACTGTTTTTGTTTGAAAATTTTACACAGATATTTTATTCCTTATACGGGACAAACTTGCCGTCTTTAACGGTTTTGATAATAAGCCGTCTCGTCACATCTCCATTTTTATCAAATCCGAATACTCCCGATACGCCTTGATACTTTTTGGTATTATAAAAATATTCTTTTATACAATCAGTATCACCGGAGCATTTATTTATTGCTGCCACAATTATATTTAAAGCATCATAACTATTGGCAGCATACGCTTCACTATTTTGATTATATTTATCTTTATATTTGGCTTGATAAGATTTAAATTGTTCCGAATTAGGGTTAATATCAGGATAACTATAAAGCAATCCTTCTGCAAAATTTCCAGCAACCTCTACTAAAGTATCATTTTGCATAGTAGAGGGTCCAAGTATCTTTTGATCAATTCCAAGTTCTCTTGCTTGAACAACAGCGTTCTCCATTTTTTGTCCGGCAAAATACAATACATCAGGATTGGCGCTTTTAATTTTCATTAACTGTGTTCTAAAATCTGTTTCTTTTAAATTAAAGCTTTCCTCTATTATGACCTCTCCTCCTAATTCAATAAATCTCTTTTTAAAAGAATCCTTAAAGCCGATTCCGTTATCTAAATTAAGGAACAAAATTCCTGCTTTTTTTGCATTCAAATTATTATAAGCAAATTCACCCATTGTTTTTCCATGAGCCGAATCATTCTCTCTATTTCTAAAAATATAATCGCCTGCATCAGTTATTCTCAAGGCAGTAGCTACCGTAGAAAAAATTATTACTTTATTCTCTTCCGCTATCGGCGCTGAAGCCAAAACAGATGAAGAGCATGTCGGACCAATAATAATTTTTACCTTGTCTATATTAATAAGTTTCTCTATTGCGTTTACTGCTTTTGTTGGATCACATGCATCGTCTTCGTATATTACCTCAATCTTTTTACCCTGCTTATTAAATTCATCTATAGCTAAATTTATTCCTTGACTAACCCATTCTCCAACATATGACACTTTTCCTGTGAGTGGCTGAATCGCTCCAATCTTAATCACCTCTTCCGAAACCGGTTCAGTTGTGGCTGGCTCGGCTGGAGCCGGCTCGGTTGATTTTCTATAAAAAACTAAATGGCCAATCACAATAATCGCAACGGCGATGATAATTCCGATGATGGTTTTCGTTGTTTTGTCCATAGAATTTTAGTTAAAAGTCATAAAGTTAAAAGCTTGCAAAGTTATAAAGTGGAAAGTTTACAACTCAATTATGCCCCTCTAAGCAAAAATTGATTTCTCATACAGCATTTATCCCGTTAGAAATTAATAATTTTCTAACGGGACAAACTGACCGTTTTTGATTTGTTTGATTATTACATTTTTAATCGCGTCTCCGTTTTTATCAAATGAAACCTCTCCTCCTGCGCCTGAATAATCTATATTATAAAGTTCGTCTTTAACGCAGACTGTATCATCAGTGTCACATTTTTCAAAAATTAGAGCTAAAATCTTTAAAATATCATAAGATTGGGTTCCCCAAATCGCAGGTGTTTTCCCTGTCTTATTATAATATTTATTCCAAAATTCAGGATTTGTATCTT
>DAOUPS010000012.1 GCA_030626045.1 bacterium
CCGGGAACAGGGGGATAAATTGCCTGCCGGTGTAATTCAACAAATTCAAGTATCAGTTGCCCAGCTTCGTAAAATTTCTGTCGGAGACAAGCTGGCCGGCCGACATGGCAACAAGGGAGTTATTTCAAAAATTGCACCTGTCGAAGATATGCCGTATCTTCCGGACGGATCTCCGGTTGAGGTTATTCTTACTCCTCTTGGAGTGCCATCGCGTATGAATCTTGGACAGATATTTGAAACACATCTTGGGTGGGCTGCCTCAGAACTTGGATACAAAGCGGCATCGCCTGCGTTAAGCGGTGTTAAAGAGGATCAAATTAAAAGGGAATTGGAAAAAGCCGGACTTCCGGGAGATGGCAAAATACAATTGGTTCATGGAAAAACCGGCGAGCAGTTTGACGAAAGAACAACCATAGGATATATGTACATTATGAAACTGAACCATCTTGTTGAAGATAAAATGCATATGCGTTCTATTGGGCCGTATTCATTGATTACCCAGCAGCCATTGGGAGGAAAAGCACAATTTGGCGGACAGCGATTTGGTGAAATGGAAGTATGGGCGCTGGAGGGATACGGTGCGTCGTACACACTCCAGGAAATGTTAACAATAAAGTCAGATGATGTTTTGGGGCGCTCGCGGGCTTATGAATCAATTATCAAAGGAGAGCCGATCAGATCCCCAAACGTTCCCGCATCGTTTCATGTTCTTGTCAATGAGTTAAAAGCACTCGCGCTTGAAGTAAAATTGCTTGAATAGGCTGATCTTTGAAGGAATCTAATTTTACATCGATTGCATACAATGTTGCCTATACATTCTAATTAATTAATTGCCCTTGGATATATGACAGAAAATATAGTCAAAATTTCGGATTTTAAGGCAGTACAGTTAAAAATTGCCTCGCCGGAAAAAATACTTGAATGGTCGCACGGTGAAGTTGTTCGGCCTGAAACAATAAATTATCGCACCCAGCGCTTTGAGAAGAAGGGGTTATTTTGTGAAAAGATCTTTGGTCCTTCGAAAGACTGGGAATGTTATTGTGGAAAATATAAAAGGATTCGATACAAAGGAATTGTTTGTGATAAATGCGGCGTTGAAGTGACCAAATCAATTGTTCGAAGAGAACGAATGGGGCATATTGAACTGGCTGTTCCGGTTTCACATATTTGGTTTTTGCGCGGAGTGCCTTCAAAAATTGGTCTTTCTCTTGATATGTCAATTCAAGAACTGGAAAAGGTTATTTATTTTGCCAGCTATATCATTACTTCAGTTGATGAAAATGTCAGAGCTGAAATGTTCAAAGACCTGGATAAGGAGTACAAAAAAAACTTAAAGGAAACAAAAGGCTCCCATGCAAAAGAAGAAGTAAAAAAGGTGTATCAAACGTCGAAAGAAGGTTTAAGAAATATCCATAAAAAACTTATTCTGCCAGAAATTGAATATCACAACATTTCCAGAAAGTTTGGGCATGTGTTTGATGCCTCTATTGGAGCTGAAGCTATCTATCGATTACTGCAGGAGATTGATCTTGGAAAAGAAGTCAAAACGCTTCAAGAAAAACTGGAAAAAGGGGAAGGATCAGATCGAAAACGATTATTCAAACGGCTCAAAATACTTACCGGCTTTATTCAAGCCGGAATAAAACCGGAATGGATGATGTTAAAAATTATTCCGGTCATACCTCCGGATCTTCGTCCAATGGTCCAACTTAATGGCGGACGGTTTGCGACATCCGATCTCAATGATCTGTACAGAAGGATCATCAACCGTAATAATCGATTAAAGAAATTAATCGATCTTGGCGCACCAGAAGTGATCCAGAGAAATGAAAAGCGGATGCTTCAAGAGGCAGTGGATGCTCTTATTGATAATAATTCACGCAGAAGCCAGGCTCAAGTTGCGGCATCTACCGGACAGCGCCGCGCTCTTAAATCGGTTTCTGACATGCTCAAAGGAAAACAAGGCCGATTTCGGCAGAATTTGCTCGGAAAACGAGTCGACTACTCCGGGCGAAGTGTGATTGTGATCGGTCCGAAGCTGCAGCTGCATCAGTGCGGTATTCCGAAAAAGATGGCTCTTGAACTTTTTAAACCGTTTATTATCCACAAGCTTATTGAAAAGGATTACGCGCATAATGTAAGAACAGCGGGAAGAATGGTTGACGCGGAATGGGAGGAAGCATATGAGATGCTGGATGAAATAATTGATAATCATTATGTGCTTTTGAATCGTGCGCCGACTCTGCACAGATTATCGATTCAGGCATTTCAGCCAGTTTTAATTGAAGGAAAAGCGATCCAGCTTCATCCACTTGCGTGTGCCGCATTTAATGCTGATTTTGACGGTGACCAGATGGCGGTTCATGTGCCATTAACTCAAAAGGCCAGGGAAGAAAGCTCGAATATTATGCTTTCGAGCAAAAACTTGCTGAAACCTTCAAGTGGTGATCCGATAACTATCCCATCGCAGGATATAGTACTCGGCGCTTATTATATGACACAGATCATAGATGGCCTTAAAGGGGAAAATAAAATATTTGGATCAATTGATGAAACTATTCACGCGTACCAATCAGAGGCCATTAATTTACGGGCAAAAATAATTCTGTATTGGAACGGCGAAAGAATTGAGACATCAGCCGGAAGGGCGCTACTTAATGATATTTTGCCTGAAAAAATGAGGTATGTGAATAAAAATGTGACGAAAAGTGATTTGAAAAAAATAGTCGCCACATTTTTACAGAATGGCGGAACCGAAGAGACGGCAAAATTTGTCGATGAACTGAAAGATCTGGGATTTCAATATGTTACGCAGTCAGGTATTAGCTTGGGGATGGATGATTTCGAAGAACCGGAAGGCAAAGAAAGTA
Organism: bacterium; assembly: GCA_030626045.1. Lineage (GTDB taxonomy): Bacteria > Patescibacteriota > Minisyncoccia > Moranbacterales > DUUL01 > DAOUPS01. The sequence goes on from DAOUPS010000012.1 coordinate 2,871, forward strand.
TTTTCGACGAAACGGAAAAAAGAATTAAAGAGGTGCATGAACAGCATGAAGCGGGTCTTTTAACTAATGATGAGCGGAAAGCACATGTAATCGAAATGTGGAATGAAGCAAAAAATAAAATAGCCGAAGCAGTAAAAGATTCTATTGATCCTTGTGGGCCGATCCATTCAATGATCCACTCAAAAGCGCGCGGGACCGAAGCCGTAGTGGTGCAGATGACAGGAATGAAAGGCCTTGTGGCCGGACCAACGGGTGAAACGATAGAATTGCCCATCAAAGGGTCTCTTAAAAGAGGATATAATGTGTTGGAATATTTTATTTCGACACACGGCGCCCGAAAAGGTATGGCTGATACCGCCTTGAGAACTGCTACAGCCGGATATTTGACAAGGCGGCTTGTTGATGTCGGGCAGGATGTTGTTATTCAAAAGAAAGATTGCGGTGATACTGTCGGGGCGTATATTTACAAGGAAGATTCCGATCAAATCGGCCAAAGCTTTGCCAGCCGCGTAGAGTTGCGTGTTGTTTTGGAAGACGTGAAAGATCCGAAATCGAAGAAAAAAATTGTCAAAAAGGGCGAATTAGCCAGCCGTGAACAGGCGGTTGAGATTGAGGAGAAAAATGTTTCGAAAGTGAAGATCAGAAATCTTGTAACCTGCAAGGCCATTCATGGCGTTTGTTCCAAGTGCTACGGAATTGATCTCGGACGGAATAAGTCTGTTGATCTCGGACAGGCTGTCGGTATTGTTGCTGCCCAAGCAATTGGCGAGCCGGGAACTCAGTTAACAATGCGCACATTCCATATTGGCGGTATCGCGGGAACTGATATCACGCAAGGACTTCCCCGTGTTGATGAAATATTTGAGGCTCGAAGCCCGAAAGCCGAGGCTGTTATCTCTGAAGTTGATGGTATTGTTGACAATGTTGAAGAAAATAAAAAACAGAAGATCATTACTATCTTGAAAACGCAGAAGAAGGAATCCAAAAAAAGAGAGACAAAAGAATATTCAATCCCGGCGGTTATGAATTTGAAAGTTGAAAAAAACGATCTTGTTGTGAAAGGGCAGGTGCTTTCGGAAGGGCATCTTGATCTTAAAAAGTTATACAAAATTAGCGGATGGGAAAAAGTTCATAGATATATCACTTGCGAGGTTCAGGAAATTTATCAAACTCAGGGTGAGGGGATCAATGACAAGCACATTGAAATTATTATTCGTCAAATGCTCTCCCGAGTAAAGATAATTGATCCCGGCGATACCGATTTACTTGCCGGTGATATTGTCGAACGTGAAAAGTTTATCGTGAAAAATAAGGAAGCCAAAAATGCCGGTAATAAGGAAGCAGATGGAGAGCGGCTTATTCTTGGAATTTCGAAAGTAGCCTTGTCGACGGATAGCTTTTTGTCCGCGGCATCATTTCAGGAGACGGCGCGAGTTCTTATTGAAGCATCAGCACAAGGAAAAATTGATCATTTAAAAGGATTGAAGGAGAATGTTATCATTGGAAAATTAATTCCGGCTGGAACCGGTTTCGGGGTAAAAGAAAGCAGACCCGATAAAGTTTACGAAGAATAAGAACAACTCTATACTCCAAACATATAAAAAACAGTCCCGAGTACTCGGGACTGTTTTTTAGAATATCTCGCCTATTATTAAGAAATTGAATTTACAATTTGAATTGAATGAATTTCTTAGTTTTAATCTCTTTTGGGGTCATAATTCTAGTGGATACACCGTCCGCTTGCGGCGGGGTTATTCATTGGAAATTAGAAATTTTCCGCTTTGGCGGAATCATACTTTTCTGAGTTTTCGCGCTAACCGCGATTTTTTTCGTGCAGCGGTATTTTTTTTAATGACACCCGCTTTGGCGGCTTTATCCAGCGCTTTTTGAGCAACAATAAACGCTTTTTTTGCTTCACTTATCTTTTTCTCCTTCACAAGTTCAGTCACTTTTTTTATTGCATCCCTAAATGTTTTTCTTTTTATTCTATTAAGAGATGTCTTTCGCGCAGTAGAACGGATATATTTTTTGGCTGATTTCGTATTTGGCATAAGCAGTATATGTCATCTTTATTAATTAGGGAATACAACTCCCAGTAAGGAATATAGCATAAACTGGAAGTATTGTAAAGATAATGGTAGAGTAAATAGGAGTTATTAAGGCATTTATTACTTAAAATGATAGGAAAGCTTACAGGCAGAATAGATTTGATCAAAAATGGATTTATCCTGCTTCATGTTCAAGGGGTGGGTTATCGTGTTTATGCAACAGACGTGACTCTCGGAAAACTTGCTCGTAAAGATGACGCTGAATTATATGTCCATACCAATGTTAAAGAAGACAGCATTACTCTTTACGGTTTTGAGACTCTTGATGAACTGGAAATTTTTGAATTACTTTTATCAATATCCGGAGTTGGCCCCAAATCAGGACTTGGTATCCTAACAATTGCTTCACCGGGAACGATCAGAAATGCGATCATCCAGGAAGACTCGTCAATTCTCACGCGCGTGTCGGGAATTGGCAGAAAGACCGCTGAGAGAGTAATACTTGAGCTAAAAAGCAAAGTTGACGAATTACCCGGCAAAGGCACTGAAGCGGAGGCCACGATAGACCAAGAGGTCATAGATGCTTTGATTACTATGGGTTATTCAGCGGCGGAGGCGCGTGAAGCTCTGAAAGCCGTTCCCGAAGACGTAAAAGAAATATCTGAGAAGATAAAGCTTGCGTTAAAAGCCATGAAGAAGTAGCTCCAACGTAGATAAATTTGAAATTGAAACAACCAATGGATCTTTTAGAAACTTATTATTCTGAAAATTCACTCGATGGAGGATTTTTACAGTCGCCTTATTGGGAACATTTTCAGCAAAATATTGGCAAAAAAACACACAGAGTTGAAGATGCAAAATTATTCAATGCTCTCTGTGTTTTTCATGTGCTGCCAATTGTTGGAACGTATATGTTCATTCCGCGCGGGCCTATAATAAGTCGAACGCTTCACGATAAAAATAAGGGCGAAAGGGAAGTTATCAGGCATTATCTGAAAGAAATTGTGGATGTTGCAAAAAAAGAAAAATGTGGATGGATGCGAATAGAGCCGCAGTACGAACAAGATCTCAATTTAATCAAAGATCTATTTGGTTCGCACAAAATTAAACGATCGAAAAAAAACCATGAATCGCCCCAAACAATTATGCTTGATCTGTCGGGATCAAAAGAAGAATTGTTGATGGCAATGAAGTCCAAAACACGTTATAATATTCGCTTGGCCGAGAAGAAAGAAGTGAAAGTTGAACGGATCAGAACCGAAGAAAATATAAATGCATTTTGCCGTTTGTCGAGAATTACCGCTCGGCGCGATAGAGTCATTCTCCATTCAGAATCACACTATCGAAAGATGCTCTCGTCAGTTCCGGATAAGCATTTATGCCTATATTCCGCTCGATTTAAAAATAAGATCATAGCGGCGAATTTAGTAAGCTTTTATGGAGGAATTGCGGCCTATCTTCACGGCGCCTCCGGAAGCAGCCATCGCAATGTGATGGCTCCATTTGTCTTGCAATGGCAGGCTATTAAGGATGCCAAAGAAAGAAGATGCAAGTATTATGATCTTGGCGGAACAAAAATTGGAGAAAACGGAGTATATCAAAAAGATTGGGCGGGTATTTCACGGTTTAAACAAGGATTTTGCCCGAAATGCAAACCAGTGGATTTTCCGGGATGCTGGGATATTATTTTAAACAAACCGCGATATTACGCATATAGGTTCTTACAAGACGCCAAGGGATTGTTATTCTAAAAGATACCGGAGACAATTTCGCAATTTACCATTATGAAGCGATTTATTCCACAGCAGATAAGAAATATATACCATTTATTCAATGCCGTTATTGCGAGTATTCGGTTTGGATTTCCAGCGAAGAAAATGAAGATCGTCGGTATTACAGGTACAAACGGCAAAACAACGACGATCGAAATGATCTCTCGCATTCTTGAGGGATCGGGGAAAAAGATAGCTATGATCTCAACGATTAAATTCAAAATTGGAGATGAAGAACGAATAAATAAGACAAAATACACCACCCTTGCCTCATGGCATGTTCAGAAGTTTCTTCAGAAAGCGGTGCGGGAAAAGTGTGAAGTTTGCATATTGGAAGTGTCATCGCACTCGCTTGATCAGAACAGGCTATGGGGAATATTGTTCGATATTGTTGCCGTTACAAATATTACTCGCGAGCACTTGGATTACCATCTTTCAATGGATCGTTATCGCCAGACCAAGAAAACACTCTTTGCTAAACTCAAAGAAACCGGAACAGCCATAATAAATTTGGATATGAAAAGACCGGAAGACTTTCTTAAAGTTCCAGCCTCGCGAATTTTTGGATATACCACATCGAAAAATAAGAGAAACGCTTATAGCTCCGATAATATTCATGTTGTATACGCGGATATACTTAAGACAAGCATTTCAGGGTCACATTTCAAAATCAACGGGGAACAGATCGCGTTGCATTTACCCGGGAAATTCAACATTGAAAACGCGCTGGCTGGAATATGTATCGGGAAGGTGTTTAACATACCAGTTGACAGCATTAAGCGCTCGCTTGGAGCTGTTGTTCTCGTGCCGGGAAGAATGGAGCGCGTAAATAATGATCTTGGAATAGATTTGATCATTGATTACGCGCTTACGCCTGACTCGCTGAAAAAGGTGGGAAAATTAATGGAAGAATTTAAGAAAGGTGATCCATCGAGAAAATTGATCTGGGTTTTTGGAAGTTGCGGAGAACGGGACAAAGGTAAAAGACCGATCATGGGCGGTATTGTTGCCTCAGTTTCTGATATTGTCATTGTAACCAACGAGGACCCATATCATGAAGATCCTAAACAGATAATCGATCAGATTTTCAGCGGTGTTATCAGAAAATACAAAAAAGAGAATAAAAACGCGTTTCGAGTGCTTGATCGCAAAAAAGCAATCAAAAAAGCGCTTACCATGGCGCAAAAAGGCGACATTGTGCTTATAACTGGAAAGGGAGCGGAAGAAACAATGGCGCTGGGCGATCAGCGAGTTCCTTGGAGTGATAAAAAAGTAATTAAGGAAGTTCTTGTAGAAATTGGCGGCTAAAAACTATCTATGAAGCAAGAAGTAAAAAATTTCGTTACGAAACAGTATTTGACAACAGTCCCAATATAAACAAAAGTAATATCGTAAGCAAGAGGCCGTAAATAATACCGACAGCAACTTCGGAAATGCGATGGCCAACGTGTTCTTTAAGTCGAGGGTATTTATTTTGGTCAAGATTGAGTGTCTCGATGAGCATGTTCAGGTATCTGCCTTGATCGCCCAGATACATTCTTACTCTTAGCGCATCATCAATTATCACAAGAGCAAAAACAACCGATATCGCGAAAACCCCAGTATCAATTCCTTCAAAAAAACCTATTGTTGTAACCAGCGAAGCCGCGACGGCGCTGTGGAATGATGGCATATGTCCATGTGTGAGAAAATAATTCCACTTGATCCCGTTTTTAATTGAGAAGAGGATAAATTTTGTTGTTTGCGCGATGATTCCAACGATAAGTGGAATAAAAACAATTTCGAAGCCTTTCATTTTATATAAGGGAATTGTTAATTTATTACCGATTGCTCTATTGAATTAATTATAAAACATTTTTATTGTCATGACAACTTGAAAAATATTTTATCCGATGTTACAATGCATCATTGACAGGGAATGCATATAAAGACCGTTTTTAAACCAATTGCTACTCAAAAGCATCTCGAACTTTGGGATTGCCATGAACTATATTATTCAAAAGCAGCGGAGACGATAAGACAGAAAGTTAGCCATGTCGCTCGCGAGCGGCACGGCTAGCTTGGCAACAATCCTATTCTAAAATAGTTAAGCAAATAAAATTTAATATGAAAATTCAACTTAGAGGGCCGGTTAGCGGAGGGCAAAAACAAAAATTTCCCGTAGCATCAGGGATGGGGTCTCGGTATGCAAAAGAAATAAGGCAAGGACCGTCTGTGCCGCTCGCGCCAGTGCCAGAAGCTCCAAGGAAAAGAGAAGACGACACAATGGCGATGAAAAGCATTGATGCTGTTGTTAAAATGTCGATTTATATCACTGTTTTTCTTTTACCGCTTTTCTTTTTCTTAAAATCTCCAAGTGTTTTAGAGCTAAGCAAGCAGGTTCTGCTTGTGATCGTTGTTGGCATCGGATTTTTGGCTTGGGTGGGAAAAATGGCATGGATGAATGAAATTCGCTTCAAAAGGAGTTTCATTCTCATTCCGATTATAACGTTTCTGGTCGTTTTTGGCTTAAGCACGGCTTTCTCGAACTATACCGAACAAAGCTTATGGGGATATTTTGGGGGCGAAGGCAAGTCATTTATCACCACTCTCTTTCTTGTGGCTCTTTTCTTTCTTATTGTAAACGGCATAAAAACAAAAAGGGAAGCGATCAAAATTATTATAACATTTATTGCCAGTGGTTTTTTAGTCAGTTTATACGGTGTCTTACAAATTTGGGGGGTATACGTTTTTCCGGCTGATATAACTAAAAACGCATTCTTCAATACGATCGGTTCAGTTTATATTTTTAGCGCGTATGTCGGAGCGTTGTTTTTGATGACTCTGGCGCTATTTTTAAGTGACATCTCAAAAGTATTCAAGATGGTGCTTATCATACTTTCATTCTTCTTCTTCTTTGTGTTAATGGTCATTAACTTTAAGATCGTTTGGATCGCTCTTATTTTTTGCACGGCAGTATTGTTCGGTGTAACGATCCTCAAGGGAAACAGTTCGAGAAATCAATCTCGCGTACTGCCAATGATCTTTCTTGTATTGACGCTTTTAATGGTGTTGCGCCAGCAGCCGATCATCCGCAAAGATCTGCCGATTGAAGTGCTATTAAGCCACAAGTCATCGGCAAAAATTGCTCTGAACTCGTTTAAACATAATCCTCTTTTAGGGTCCGGACCAACAACATATACAACGGATTACCAGCTTGCCCGTCCCGACAACCTGGGTGATTTTTGGACAATTAATTTCATTGACGGATCCAGTTATTTTATCACGGTTGTTTCAACAATGGGTATTTTGGGAACATTATCGTTTTTGTTTCTTGTCGGTTCCGGACTTGCACTTCTTCTCAAAACAATGCTTAGGCTTGTATCAGCGGATAGAAAAGATTCCGAAAACTACATTACAATAGGAGCGGGGATAGTATGGCTGTTTGCGACAATTATGATCTTCGCCTATCTCGCGAATATTACGTTTCTCCTGTTGTGGTGGTTTAGTTTTGCGCTGTTTGTGATGCTCTCACTGATTGGATCAAAAGAAGAATTAAATGAATTTATTACCACGTCGGAAACTCCAAAATCATCTTTAGCTCTTTCATTCGTTTTTGTGCTTATCATTATTGGATTTATTGCAGCTATATATTTGCAGGGCCAAAAATATCTTGCAAGCACTCACTTTAATAAAGCACTCGCGCTTGATGCGCAAAGCGAACAGGTTGAAGATATCGCAAAAGAAATTTCTAAGGCAATTGAGCTAGATCCGAATCGTGACATATACCACCGTAATTTGTCGGTTGTACTTTTCGCGCTTGCGAACAAAAGAGTCGCAGAAAAAGGGCAAGATCTTACTCCCGAAGATTCAAATTATGTAAGCGGTATGATCAGAGAAGCGCTTGCTTCAGCTAATAGAGCTGTTACGATCGATCCCAGTAACGCGGAAAATCATATTGCGTTGGCAAATGTTTATGAGGGTGTTTTGGTGACAATGGATGAAGCTGATGAGAAAGCAATTGAAAGTTTACAAGAGGCAATTAAACTTGATCCGAATAATCCAATTCTATATCAGCGAATAGCAAATATTTACGTTGTATTGTCTGACGTTGAATTGTCCAATGCTCGATCCGAGCAAAGGGTAAAAGAAGATGAAATACCGGAAGAAAGCCTCAAATATCTCGCGTTAGCGCGTGAAAATTTGTCTGATGCATTGAAATTAAGACCGGAATATGCCGCGGCCAATCTGTTATACGCGGAAATATATGAACGGGGAGGAGACATCGGAAAGGCTATCGAGAAGGAGCGGGAAAATAAAGATCTGTTTCCCCGCGTTCCGAGAATTGCGTTTCGGCTTGGCCTTCTTTACTATAAGGATAATCAGCCGGACAACGCGAAGCAAGAGTTTGAAGCGGCTATTGCACTTGATAAAGAATATGCCAATGCCCGTTATTTTCTCGGTCTTGTACTTGATCAGCAGGGAGATAAAGAAAATGCGCTTGTGCAGTTTAAAAAAGTTTCCGAACTTAATCCGGATAATGAAGACTTGAAAAAGATTATCACTAATTTGAAAAATAACAAGAGCGCTCTTGATGGATTTGAGCCATCAAGCTCACGATTACCTGTTGATGAAACCAAAGTTGATCAGCCAGTCGAGCGGCAGCCCGAGATTTCTCCGGAATTTAAAAATCAGGAAATTCCAAAAGAAGCGACACCTGCGCCTGAGGAAGTAGAGAATTCTCCGCCGGCTGAATAGTTTATAATTTAGTGTTCATAAAAAGCGCTTTCTTTTAGAAGCGCTTTTTGCTACCCATGGTATTAGAAAAAATTTGAAATTTGAAATTTACAATTTGAATTTCACCCCGTTAAATAATCGCGGAGCGAATTTAACGGGGTGAATGAGTAAATTTATCAACTTTAATTGAAAATTAGATCGTTGTGAAATTTTTGCTCAAAATGGACCAGCCCTTGACTGGTAAGTTATAAATTGATCATTAAAAATTCATTTCAAATTTTAAGCTTTCCCCTATTCAAACCTCGAGATCATTGCGGCAAAAAAGATCTCAATGTTTCCGCTCGTCTCTTTTTTTCCTTCCATAAAATAGGATCGCCGAGTTTTTTTGCGGATGTTCCCGGCCGAGGAGAATATTTATTGATGAAGGCTCCGGAGAAGTTCACCTGCTTGAAGACGCTAACTGTTTGTTGAAATTCTTTTTCGGTTTCGCCGGGAAACCCGACGATAACGTCAGTTGAAATGGTTGAGTTTGGAATAGCGAGTCTGATCTTTGAAATAATATTAAGATAATGTTCACAAGTATATCGGCGGCTCATCGCTTTTAGGATCTTATCGCTTCCTGATTGCATAGGAAGATGAATATGCTTGGAAATGTTGCCATACTTTGCGATAGTATCGATCAGACCATCGGAAAAATCTTTTGGATGGGAAGTAAGAAAAGAAAAGTTCATGTCTGAAAATGGTTGAACGAGTTTTTCGAGAAGTTGAACAAATGAGATTCCATCATAACTATAGCTGTTTACATTTTGCCCCAGGAGAAGAATGTTTTTTGTGTTGTTTAATTTTGCTTTCGCGATCTCATCGGTAATACTTTTTATCGGGCGAGATCGTTCTCTTCCGCGTGCGTACGGAACAACACAATAGCTGCAAAAGTTATCGCATCCGGTCATAATTGGCACAAAGATCGAATCTTTGTGCGTGTATTGCGGTTGAAGATCGAGATAATGTGCCACATCGAGATTACTGGCTTTTTCGTCCACGCCTAATTTTTTAGAGAAGTCGAGGATACTATCAATAGGAATGAAAAAATTTACTTTGCTCTTAAGTTTTCTTTTTATATCCTCTCTATGTGCGAGGCAGCCGGTCACGGTTATGGCAACCTTTTTATTTTTTTTACGGATATTTTGAACATGTCCATAAAGCCGATCTTCGGCGGTTTGTCTGACTCCGCAGGTGTTAATAATTATATGATCAGCATCATCAATGTTCTTCGAATATTTAAAACCACACTCTTGCATAAGAGTGTGAATTCGTTCGCTGTCAGAAAAATTCATTTGACAACCGAATGTTTTAATAAAATATTTCATAAAACCCCAATACAGATAAATTTACAATTTGAAATTTACAATTTGAATTGAATTTTAAAATGAACCAAATTTCAAATAACAAACCCTTTGTCATCCTGAGCGGATTCCGCGTCTGGCGAGAGAAGTCGAACAATCCCTTTGCGGGGAATAAGCTAGATTTAATGATGTGAGACACTTCAGCGCAAAGAGATCCTTCGACTCCGTTCCACTCCGCTCAGGATGACAAGAAGAAAATTTATTCGTTCAATTCTTTAATAATGAAATAATTTTTTAATTAAAATTAATAAATTTACTCATTCATTTCAAATTGTAAATTCTTTCGTATTAATGCTTGATCATTTCTTTTTTTCAACAATATCTTCAAGCAGGCCGACAAATTTGTCAATTTTCATGATCTCCTGCTTCTTCCCATCACGTCTTCTTACTGCTACTGTGCCTTTTTCTTCTTCTCTTTCTCCGACAATGAGCATAAAGGGTATTTTTTGTTTTGTAGCTTCCGCAATGCGTTTTCCAAGAGAATCATCCGAATCGTACATTTCCAGCCGAATATTTTTTTTGCGCAATATTTCATTAATTTTGCCGGCATAACCAGAAAAATTCTCTGATATTGGAAGTATGGCAACTTGGATCGGCGCAAGCCAAGCTGGAAATGCGCCGGCATATTTTTCGATTAAAAATGCCATGGTTCGTTCAATGCATCCAATTGAAGATCGGTGGATTATCATTGGCTGTTGCTTCTTTCCATCTTTACCAATGTAACTCATCTTAAATCTTTCCGGCATAGCAAAATCAATTTGGACAGTGAATGCAGTGTCTTCTTTCCCATTGGCATTTCTCATTTGTATGTCCAGCTTCGGTCCGTAAAAAGCGGCCTCGTCTTCAACTTCAATATATTCCAACTTAATTTTATCCAAGATCTTTCTCATGGATTGCTGGGTATTTTCCCATGCTTTCGGATTGTCGATATATTTGCCTTTTTCATTTTTTTCATCCCATTTTGAGAATTGGTACCAATACTCCGTGATATTAAGTGTTTTCATGCAATATTGGATCAAGTCGATCACATTTTCAAATTCAGTTTCGATCTGGTCGGGACGGCAAATAATATGGGCGTCAGCCAGTGTCCAGCCCCCCGCGTGCCTGATCAGCCCGGATAATTCCCCGGATTTTTCTTTGCGGTATAATTTCACTAATTCGGCATAACGAAGAGGAAGTTCGCGGTATGATCGCGGACGGGAGTTGTAAATTTCAAAGTGGTGAGGGCAAGCCATTGGACGTAAAACGTATTCATCGTCATAAAGCTTCATGGCAGGATACATATCATCCTGGTAATGATCCCAATGTCCGGATAGCTTGTACAGTGCAACCCTTGTAATATCGGGGGTGTGAACATGCAAATAACCTCTCCGAGCCTCTTCTTCCATGACGAATTTTTCCAGTTCTTTCCAAATTGTAGTCCCTTTTGGGGTAAACAGCGGCAATCCCTTTCCAACTAAATTTGAAAAAACAAATAGATCCAATTCTTTGCCTAATTTTCTATGGTCTCGCTTTCTGGCTTCTTTCATTTGAAAAAGATATCGTTTGAGTTCTTTTTTATTTTCAAAAACAACCCCGTAGATTCTTTGCAGCTGTTGGCGGTTTTCATCTCCTTTCCAATATGCTCCGGATATCCTGATAAGCCGGAAAGCGTTACTGTCAATTTCTCCGGTAGATTCCAAATGCGGACCGGTGCATAGATCAACAAAATGTCCGGAACGATAAACAGAAACACGGTTTTCTCCTATTTTTTCAAGATCTTCCGTAAGTTCTGTTTTGTACGGCTGTCCCGCTTTTTTAAATAACTCCTTGGCTTTTTGGGCAGGTATAACCTGTTTTTCAAACTGATAGTTGTCATTGATCATTTTTATCATTTTTTCTTCAATAAGCGGAAGATCTTCCGGAATCAAAGTTCGCGGGAGTTCAAAGTCATAATAAAACCCATCTTCAACCGCAGGTCCGATCCCGAGTTTAGCTTCCGGAAACATTTCCAAGACAGCTGCGGCGAGAACATGCGAAGTGCTATGGCGGAGAACTTTCGATCTTTCTTCTTTTGATAGTTTCATACTAAATATTGGTAAGTGTTTTAAGATATTTAGAGATCTTTTTGTTGACTTTGTTTATCTTGGCGATGGATTTTTTAGAGATACTTCGTGAAACCAGTTGTTTTTCGTCTTGCGCAAGTTCCAACCTATTGACATGTTCATATTTTTCGCATGTGCGGGAAACAAGAAGGCCAATGTATTCGCCTCCATTTTGCGGAGCCGGATCATAGTCGAGTAAGCGCTCATATGGATAAGTTCTCCAGTCATTTATTGTTTGTACCGTTGAAACAGTTGCTTCAGCCGCTTTTAGAGCGAGCCGATCCTGCGCATGTATTGACGGAGTAACTTTCCCAGCATTCTTTGAAACTGTTTGTTTATTTTGGCTTTGAATTGAAGGGGTAACTTTTTGTGCTTCTACTTGTGTTGCATAAGGCAAAGAAAAAAGAGCTATGGCGGTAAAAAATCCAATACAATACTCCATCGCGCACCTTAAGGTTTTTTTAGATTTTTTCATAATAAATGTTTTATTGATAAATTTCAAAATCCAAAATCCAAGTTATATTACTTTAACATTTTCTGTCCCTACGATGGCGCGAAGCTTATTGATGAGTTCTTTATCATAGCTTATATGATAAGGAGTTTCAAGCTTTTTACTGTTTTCATGCGACGTTATGTATACCCCGCATTGCCCTTTATCGGTATTACAAACAAGCTTAGAGATTTTTTGCAAAATATCTTGAGAATTTTGCCTGTCTATACAAATGGTGATATCCTTTTTTACCGCATTGTTTTGAGAATGTGCCTGTTGTTGAAACGAATTATTTTTCCGTTGATCAGCCAATGCCGGATTGTCGGTGTTATTTCGGCTAAAATCAGGACTCTTATTATTTTTGTATTTTTTTAACTTTTCTTTATCGACTAGGAATCCGTTTTCGCATAATATTTTCAGTTCTCCGTCTTTTTCCGATAATTTTCCCTTTATAAGAATAATATTCTCCTCTTTCCATATGTCAGCCTTTTCCTTGACGGTCTTTGGAAAAATTAAAGACTCTATTTTGCCAAGCCCGTCTTCGACAATGACAAAATACATGAGCTGATTATTGCGCGTGTACACTTTTTTAATTTTGGTTATAATTCCGCCGACAGTAACAACTTGATTGGCATGCTCTCGAGATAATTTTGATATAGGCGTCGCATTTTGGGAGAAGTAATCTTGATAGCCTCTTAGCGGATGATCGGAAATATAAAGGCCAAGCAATTCTTTCTCCCAAGAGAGTTTTTGATGATTCGATATTTTTCCAACCTCTCTGAACGCTATTTTTGGCGGTTCAATTGTCTTTTCTCCGCCAAGTGAGAAAAGGGAAGATTGTCCGGAGAGCATGTTCTTTTGAAAGCTTTTCGCGTAATTAAGAAGAATTTCAACATTTTGGAGAACCGTATTTCTTTCAGCCAGACTGTCAAGCGCGCCGGACATCGCAAGCGCCTCAATTGATTTTTTGTTTAAGTCTTTATCCTGAACACGCTCCATCAGATCAATAATGTCTTTGTACGCGTTTTTCTTATTGCGCTGATCAATAATCTTTTTCGCAATGTGGGTTCCGATACCCTTGATTGCTTCAAGGCCAAAGCGAATTTTCGGTTTCCCGTTATCGTTTTTCTCTACAACAGCAAAACCGCGAAAACTTTCATTGATGTCAGGCAGTAAGACTTCGATTCCCATCTTACGCGCTTCTTCTATTTCAATTGCGATCCGATCAGTATCGTCCTTGTCTGAATTCAGCAAGGCAGCCATGAATTGAG
>DAOUPS010000054.1 GCA_030626045.1 bacterium
CTACAAAAGCAAGCACATAATGTTCTGGTAACGGAATAAATATCCAACCAGTGACACAAATTACAACAAGAAAATCAATAAACTTTCCTTCAACTTTCGGTGTATTATTTTCTGTCATTTCTGTTTCTGAAAACTTTTCTGTTTTTGGATTTTCCATCATTTTTCGCCCCCTTTTTCTTTAATGCAGGCTGTCCGTTTTTTGCGAACAGCCTGCTGGAAGTTTTTCAGACATTCTCAAACTTTATACAGACCTTGTTTGATGCTTTTTGAAAAACCTGGAAAAGTTTATTTATCTGATCTTTAGTTTTCTCCTTTTGATTTCGCCACACTTCTGTTTTTGTGTAAACCCGGGTTTTCCAAACAATTACGGCGATAAACTTAATGCTTAATAATAATACCAAAAAAGTTTTTGGATATTCTATTACGGCAGAGATTATGAGACAGATCATCCCACTAATTAACCCACCGAAAAGAGCAATGACACATAGAAGAGTGATGGTAGCGAGTTCTGTTATTATTACATCGCAATGCAACTGACACATATTTTCTGGTGGTGTGCACATAGCTTTGCTACCATACAGAGCATACAGATAAGGCGCTACGCCATCTTTTTTGATATGCCATTTTCCATTTATTCTTCTGACACAAAGCAGGAAAACAAAAGTGGGGATAATTACAAAGAATATGATCGCTCCCTTAATCAATCCAGCTATCAACAATAATTCTAAATTTTCCATCATCTTTCCTCCTTTTCATTATGTTATTCAATTTTCAAACAACTTTCCATCTTTAAATCAGAACAGTTCATGATGAGCAAAATTTAACAAAATGTCAATGACCGTGAGAGGCTAAATGCTTAAAAACAGCTGAAAATAAGGGTTTTGAAATATTTTTATCAAAATTGTTGACAAAAAACAGGGGATCTAGTAGAGTGGTTAAGAAGTGAAATGCTAGCAAGATAATATTAGAATTCGCGGAGTATGCTAAGTTTTTCAAATCCCTCTTAATCCCCCTTTTCCCTGCCTCGTCGGCAGGCAGGCAAAGAGGGAGAAACAAGAAATATGGATCAAGATTTATTAAAACTCCTGGAGCAGTCCGGTTTTACGGAAAAGGAAGCGCGGGTGTATCTGGCGCTTTTGGAATTGGGGCAAGGAACGGTAACGAAAATTTCCAGATTAACCGAACTCAAGCGCTCCATTATTTATGTGATTCTGGAAGGCCTTATCAAAAGAGGCTACGTCAGCGAGTTGCCAGCTAAAAAGATCAACAGCTATCAAGCCATTGACCCATCTGCCATTCTTAATCAGCTTAAAATTACCGCCAAGAATTTTTCCGAAATGCTGCCGATTCTCAGGAGCCTTCACAATAAAGGTGAGAAGCGGCCCAAAATTACTTATTGTGAAACTAAAAAAGGAATTTGGAATATATATGAAGAAATAAACCGTTCGGAAAAACCGTTTTTCATTTCCAATTATGTCCGTGTGGAAAAGTGCTTTCCCGGCTCGGTGGAAAAATGGGTCAGCAATGTCCAAAAAGGAATTTACCGTCCCGAGGCACGCCATCTTATACCGAGCGATTCGAAAAATAAAGAAATAGCTGAAAAATTTTTGCGATTGCCGGTTGAACAGGAAATCAGAACTTTAGGAAAATTAAACAACAGCCAAATGGACTTTACGCTGTATGAAAATAAGCTGGCCATTACTTCGCTGGAAGACAAGCCGTTTATCGTAGTAATTGAATCGGAAGAGCTGGTCAAATCCATGCGCCCGATTTTTGAATTGGCATGGAATAAAGGAAAGACTTTAAAAAAGTAGAGTCTTTGCAATTGTAAAAAATATTTGCCTACTTTCCATAATAGTAAAAACCCGGCTAAATACCGGGTTTTTACTTACCTCAAAGCTTCTCTACTTGCCTAGATGCCGCATTTTTCGCGTTAGGAAAATTCCTGCCAGCACCATTATTGTCAGTACAGCGGAAATGAGCAATATTGTCATAACTCCGATACCGGAAGCCGGTGCAACTTTCAGAGCCCTATAGCCAAAGTCCGCTTTAGTGTGATCATCATGATCATTCTTTAAGCGCACATTGGTTTTGTTATCCTTTTTACCGTCAGGATCATATGTTTGGACATAGTTTTCAACATCCGTGTCCTTAACCCTTACTCGATACTTACCCTTACATAGATCCTTGAACTTATATTTTCCCTTGCTATTAGTTTTATCTCTGAATACTTCATCATCGGAATTTCCAAACTTATCATCCGAACCGGCCCAGGTTAATTTCATGTCTACCTTTGCCATACCTTGTTCGTTTGCGTCCTGGACACCATCACTATTTACGTCATTCCAGACATAATTACCAATACTGCCATCGCAATCGTCTTTCTCTTCCTCTTCTTCTTTCTCGGTCATACAACTTGAACTGCATCCATCACCGTTAACATTGTTCCCGTCATCACATTCTTCGCTCGGATCAAGAACACCGTCGCCGCAAGAAGGACAAATGCAATCAACTTCCGATAGGCAGGCGTCATTTCTGCAATGATCTTGATAACAGGAATATCCTCCATCACAACCGATACCGTCATTACAGTTTTCATTGCATGAGTCAGGCTTCATACAATCGGCGCTGCATCCATCACCGTTAACATTGTTCCCGTCATCACATTCTTCGCTCGGATCAAGAACACCGTCGCCGCAAGAAGGACAAATGCAATCAACTTCCGATAGGCAGGCGTCATTTCTACAATGATCTTGATAACAGGAATATCCTCCATCACAACCGATACTTTGAGTGCATTGATCATCACAAGCATCCGGTTTTTCACAGCTTGCGCTGCATCCGTCATCGTTAACTGTATTCCCGTCATCGCATTCTTCACCGGGATCAAGTGTTCCATCACCGCATGATGATCCCGTTATTGTTTCTTCTTCGCAAATTTCCGTGCAATATGTACAGCTTTGACCATAAATAGGAGTACACTTCTGTCCATTGAGTGCTCCTTCATCACATTCCTCATATTGCGATTCAAGGCTGCCATCACCGCAATATGGCCCTTTTATTGTTATGTATTCACAATTTTCAGAGCAGTATGAACAATTATCATTATAATCCGGTGTACATTCTTTACCATTGTCATCACCTTCATCACATTCCTCGCCCTTTTCCACTTTATTGTCTCCGCAAAATGGACACTTTATTAGCGCCCAATAAATACTGTCTTCTGTGTCCACGCTAAGAGTATAATTCCCTTGTTGTTCGACAAAATAGTTTCCGACCACAGCTCCCTGCACCCCATCCGGAGAAGGCTGGTCGTATGTTTGATCAACAAGCACGCCATTATTCCCCTCAACTTTTACAGTCAATGGTCTTGTATCGATATTTCCGCCCGGAGCATTGTTTGTGTACTTGTCGAAGAAAACATATGAGTATTCGCCCGGCGTCAGAAACATTACATTTTTCTTTTTGTCGTTATAAATATACTGAAACGTGTTTATGTCATAAACCGGCCTGGCTGAATCTTGAGCGATAAATCCTTGTACGCCTCGAGCGCCGTAATTGTACGATCCTGAAATACCTATCGTCGAACCACTGTCAACATTGCGTAAAATTCTCACTCTTCCATCAGTAAAACTTAGTATATCCAATGTTTCTGAATGCCCATTAACAGTTACGGACACCTCTGCTTCTTTTGAAGCAAAAACTAAAAGTTGATTACGGTTAATATCAAACGATGTCTCAATAGGGCCAAACGGATCATCGCTTTCGTAAAGATAAAGCTCTCCTTCGCCACTGCATGATCTTATGGGAAATTTTTTAACATGAGACTGGGGACAACGCTGAACCCCATCATGAACATTTGTAATGGCACGCCGCAGATCAAGTCCTCTTTCCTGAAAAATTTTATATGTTACAGAAGCTACAAAAACAATAATGACCCCAATGATGATGACAACGGTAAGTATTTTTTTCATTTTTTGTTTTTTAGCAAGAATTGTTCATTTTGCTTATTATAACATATTCGTTTTTTTATACAAAAGACAGCACTGTCCCGTGAATTCTCTGCTTGTAAATAGACAGAAAATATTCCGGGTTAAAAATTACCTATTTATCACTTTTCTGCATGTTAATAAATAAACAATCCCGAGTGTTCGGGATTGTTTATTTATAGTGTCTTAAAGAAGACTAGAGAAGAGATTTCTACTCTAAGGAGTTAACAAAGGCATGCTTTGTCTTTTTGTTTTTGTTTGTATTCAGTTGTAAGGTACAAATTAAAATATTTATGGGATTGTTCCCAAACTAGCTCCGTTAGCAAAAATTAGGAAATTTTATTCACAGCGAAGAAATAAAATTCTTAGTTATGCATTAGCATAGGTAATAATTTTTTTCAAAGCTGTGGATCCCGCTTAGCGGGAACAATTTTTGGTAGGAGTTAGTTTGGCAACAGTCCCTTGATATCAAAAAATACTATCCTTTGGAGTGGCATACGTCAAGCAGTTTTTCTTCTTCCTTTTCAAGTATCCAGACATTTCCGATCATAACTACACATGCCAGCATAAACCCGGCTAAAATAACGTTCTGTGAATTAATTACTTTCTCCTTTGCAATTAAGGATGCAGATTTCATTGATGCAACAGCGCTTAAAGTTTTTTCGTTTTCCTTTTGGCCAGTATTTAAAATATATTCCGCGTAAGCTGCTTTGGGAACTCGAAAATAGAACGCTTCTTGTCCCTTGGACTGAGCTTTTACAATAATTGCATCCTCGTTGAGGTTTATCTCCTGAAGAGAGATAAGACTCATATATTTGTGATTTTGAATTTGGCTAAGAGGAAAATAATGGCTTCCGACCTGTACTTCGACATTTAAAGGTTCGCCGGAAAGCTTCGCATAAACGATCATTTCACTTTCTTCCGCTCCTTCCCATGGGCGCACTGAAACTTCTTGGAGCTTTATTCCGCTGTTTGACTCTTCGTTGTTCTCTGATCCAGCTACTATGTTATTTTCGTTAAGCGGATCTCCAAAAAACTGGACGGCCACTTGCGTTTCTTTCCCGTTAATAATTCCTTTCATGGTCGCGACGCCAATTTCTTTGTATCGTTCAGACACAATATTCTCTCGATGAGTTTCACTCTTCATCCACGCGCGGTGAACAGAGACTACCGATGAAAAATCCATTGCAAGATTTTCTCCAGCATACCTGTATTGATACTCAACTTTATCCAGCCAATACCATGGATTTACACTTTGCGGAGATGTGTGCGAAAAGTAATTATTGCCAATCATATCTTGGGCTTTGAGAAATGCCGCTTTATTAAGCATATCATTTTCTTGCAATTCTTGAAGGCCAATTATTCTCCGCTCATGATTGACTTGATCGATGATCTCTTTTTCAATACCAGAATCAGAGGCATAAGCATATTCAACAACAAGCGACAAACATAGCGTTACTATGCAAAAAATTCCTATTCTTATTTTATTTTTGTTTTCCGACTTCACATTCATAATATGTTGATTGTATTTTTGTTCCATACAAAAAGGCGATTCACCCTTGAATCACCCTTGCTTAACACACTTCTAACTACCAGTATACACTACTCGGCCAACTTTGTCAACTTCTCTTTCGCGATCCGCGCAACTTTTATTCGATGAGGATTGGGTAGAAATATTAGAGCTGTATCATTGCATCTGATATCTGCGTGCTCTAAATGTGTTTTCGGATTCTTTCTTATTTTGTGGATCATCATTTTTTTTGCCACTTTATCAATAAACGGAGCTAGCCTTGTGATTTCAAGAAAAAACTCCGATGCTTTCTGGGCAGATGATGGACTCTCTGAAACTTTAAATATATCGGCTTCGGTTAATTCATCTTTCCTGTAATTGGGATAGCAAGAGCGCACCCATTGTTCGTTTAACTGTAAAAAGCGTTTGTGGATCGCGCCGCCGACAACAGGAAAAGAGAACGTGGTAAAGTAAGCACAATAAGTACTGTGCTCTTCGAGAATAAGCCCGTTCTCCGTTATATAGTGATTTAAACAAAAACGTTTCTCGACTTTTTCATCATGTCTTCGTTTTCCCAATACGTGCAGTATAATCCCTACAAATAACCGCCCGATCCATATTCTTCCTTTTGCAAGAACAAGAAGAATATCCCAATCGCTTTGTTTTCGCGCATTCTTCATCGACAGCGTTCCGGTAACAAAAACTCCTCGCATA
>DAOUPS010000083.1 GCA_030626045.1 bacterium
AAGGCTCTGCTGGCACAATATCAATATTTAACAACCCGAAAGGGATATGAGTTTGCCTGCTTATAATCCAGGCGCTAAGATTAAGACACGATCTTTTTCGTGTTTTTATTTGTTAGGCAAGCACTAGACAGGATAAAATTAATCATTAAAAATAAATTTGTGCGAGAATTTAAACAATTTCCTGATAATTCCGGACCTGAAAAACCCGAGGATAATTTGGATCGAGAGCGCCAATTTGAAATAATTGATGAGATATCAAAAAATAGGCTTGACAATCCGAGAATTGTAAATGCCCAAAATGGGGAAATGGCTTTCGGGACCGATGAAGGTTTTGGCTACAAAGAAAAAAACGAAGACGCGGTTTATGTTAATACCGAGAAAAATGCCTTTGCAGTTATTGATGGAATGGGCGGTTATGGTAAGGGTCAGCAAGCATCTATCGCCCTTGTTGAAGAAATTCAGCAAGCGTTTGTTAGCGATATTTCCATAAAACAAGCGCAAGAGCAAGCGCACGAGCGTATGAAAAAAGAAGGATTAGTTGATGACGGAGCATGCTATATCGCAGTACAAATTGTTGATAAAGTTCTTAAGGGATATCAAGCGGGTGACTCGCGGCTTATTGTTCTTGGGAAAGATGGCAGTGTTAAATTTCAGAGTGAAGATGAGGGTAGTGGTGATATAGTTGACAATGCCGTTCAAGGTAAAAAGGCAGGTAAAACAACGCTCTTTGAGGCGGAGCTTGAATATGGCGACCGTATTATCGTGGCTTCTGATGGTATTTGGGGTTCTCTGACAACAGACGAAATTGCGCAATTTCTTCGCAACAAATCAATAGAAGAGGCGATGCGTTTTATACACGATGAAACAAAAAAACGAATGGAATCAGGAAAAGGCAAGCCCGACAACCGAGGTATTGTCATTCATGATTTCAGCCATCCGTCTAAAGAACAAAGCTTGTTCAGGACTGATGCTTCTGTTCATAGGACAGTAGAAGTAGAAACTATATCCAAGCAAGAAAAACCATATGCATATGGTTTTGTAAACAAGATCAAAGATTGGTTTGAATTAACATCGAGACATCCAAATAAAGAACAGACTCATAGAGAGTTTGAGGATTGGTTAGTCATGCCTGACTCAAGACAACAGAATAAGATCGTTGCAATTTTATCTTCCGGTGATTATGATTTATTAGACCAAAAAGAGGTTCGTATCAGTCAAAAAGAAAGAGAGAAATTATTGAAAGATATTGCTAACGGAAAATTGTCGGCGGATAAACGTACTTCATTCTTAAAGCAGATTAATTGTCCTGTTCTATACGAAGACGATCCAAAAAATCCAATGAAACTTTACAGGAGCATCCTTTTTTTCAGGAGAAAACATTTTGATATGCATGCGATGGTATCTGAGTTGATCGGTAAAACTGATGGATCTATAACCCCGGCAGAACTTGGCGCTTTCTTGGGACAAAATCCTGAACCGTCATCTTTGGAAGATAAAATAAACGAGATTGTCGCTCGACACAGCAAAGACGCGGATAATCACAATGAAGCACAAAGGAAATGGCAGAGCTTTGTTGATGCAACCATGAATTTACTGTATGGCAAACGCTATGATTATTATCGGCAATTTAAATATCTTGAAGAAGAGGCGGGCCTGGTTGAAATGTCCGAGAGTACAAAAAAAATTGATGAGCAAGTTGAATTGCCTGGAATTAAGAAGATTAAACAGGCGGAATCATATCGCGAGGCTGAAGATGTTATGGCTGCGGAAGTTGAAGAAATTTTATACAGACTTAAGGAGCACCCGGGTTTTGAAAATCTGACAATTCATGGCAAGCCAATCGGCACTGAATATTCGCCAAGCCAAATTGTTAATAGCATGGAGTATAATAAGCTGCTTGATAAAAACGAGGCAATCAAGCTTGGAATGCAAAGCATGCTGCCCAGATTTAATTATGTATTCACTAATAGCATGCTTGCGGTAAACATTGAAAAGCCGGTTCTAGTGAAAGTGCTTGGTAAAATGGAATTTAACGGCAAATGGGATAATAAGTGGCCGCTCGGAACAGATTAGTTTTCTATAGGATGGGAAGGTTTTGATAAATTGTGAAAACCCAGAGTTTTAGTTTCCTACACAAAGTGCGCCCGGGAATATTTGAACTCCCAACCTCTTGGTCTCTGCCTAGGACGGATAAACTCCGCCAAGCGTGATACTCCCCACCTGCTGATTTCTGTGCCCTTACCAGGACTTGAACCTGGAACGCTTGGTCCGAAGCCAAGCGTGATATCCAATTTCACCATAAGGGCAGAATAAAATCTTCACAGGGGCGACTAGAGGGAATTGAACCCTCGTACTCGGCACCACAAACCGATGTTCTACCATTGAACTATAGCCGCCACTCTGAAGACTTTATTGTACCCTCGGCAGGAATTCTCACCCCGCACCATGTACCCCCGCTAGGAATCGAACCTAGATATCCAGCTTAGAAGGCTAGTGTTCTATCCATTGAACTACGGGGGCAAATGGTGTGGGGCGGGCCTACATTAAGAGCTTAGAAAACTATATCCATTGCCAGCCAGAGGCTGGTCAGCCCTGTCTGTCGCCAGGCAGGCTTTGGCTGAAACTACGGGGGCATTTTTGTGCGCCGTGAGGGATTTGAACCCACGACCATTGGCTTAAGAGGCCACTGCTCTACCAACTGAGCTAACGGCGCGTATAAGAAATATTATCAAGCCAGCGATAATTAGTCAATATTATATATTATGAGCTTTCTTGTATTCTTTCCATTGTTTTTTTGACCAGTCTTTGGGTTTTTCGGTTAGTTTTATTTCTTGTCCGGGACGGGGATATTTATTGGGGGAATCATAATCGCTGTTAAATATATCATCAATTATTATATTTCCTTGCGCGTCATAAACTTTTTGAGCAAAAGTGGTTTTCATTGACCCGTCTAAATTTCTTTGGATAACTTTAGGTCCGATCGTTTCAATTTTTCTTCCATCGTCTATTCCGTAAAACTGAAAAATAAGCTCCAGTCCTTCAATTTTTGTTTGAATTAAAATATGATTGGGCGTGTTGTTTATGAAACGAAGATCGGGGCGGGGAATATATACGGTAGCATCCAGCCCATGCGGACTGTAATAATGCACCGGGTAAGCGTGAGGGCGCCGGAAGGTTATTTTCAACCCGCTAAAAATAGCGGCGCGAAAAACGGTAGTGGAAACTTGGCAAATGCCTCCCCCGAACGCCGGCTCAGTTTTATTATGCTTGATCACCAACTCTTGCAAGTATCCATGCTTTCCAGCCACCTCGCCCAAGGTGTCTATGAATGAAAATTCTTCTTTCGGTTTAATTAGCGCTCCATTAAAACGGGCGGAAGCAACTTTAATGTTATGAATTCTGCTTTTTGTCGACCCTTTGAAATTTGATCGTCCCTCGCCAATTAGAGAAGTTATGCCTAATTTATTGGCGTCCTTGGAATTTATTTCCGGTTCTAAAACTTCATAGGCAAGATTGACATTCAAGCTGGAGGTTTTATTTTTCAAAATAGCGCTGCTTATCGCCGCGGCGCTTCTTTCAATGTCAATTCTTAAGCCATTTTCACTAAGGGAGAAAGCGGTTACTTTTCCGCTTTCCGCCTTAAATTTCGCGTCAACTGGATCTTTGTCAATTTCCCCGGCCATATCTTCTAAAAATATCCGCATCCGATCTTGCTTGACGGAAAATAATACGGTTTTTCTAACTTTGTATCTATCTCTCCAGTTTTTCGTAAAGTCGCAAAAAATAGAGTGGGAACAATAATGGATATTTTCAATTTCGGACTTATATCCATTCTTGTGTTTAAGAATCGGTTCTATTTTTATCCAATTAGAAAATTCTCCATAAGGAACAATCTCTTTATTATTTTCCACTATCAAATTAAGCTCTTTAATTTCAGAAGAGCTGTTATGAATTGTTTCTTCTGTAAAATTATCAGTAGAAGAGTAGCACTGTTCGGTTAAACAAAACAAAAACAAAACAAAAACGATTGAATATTTTATATTCATATGTAAAAATTAACAGCATTGCTTACACTTTTCCAGGTTGTGATTTTTTAAGAAAACAGCTCGGGCACGATTTTCCAACCAAAATTACTCAACCCTTGCTCTATGCGGACAACGCTCCTGCTTGAAAGGCAT
>DAOUPS010000111.1 GCA_030626045.1 bacterium
CTTTGTTAAGTTATACTATCAATGGAAACTTATTACCAGGGTTGATTGTCCGCAAGCAAACAAAAAACCATGGCACTGGACAAGGCATTGAAGGTATTCAAAATGTGCCAACTGGGTCAAGCGTAGCATTATTGGAAGATGTGATTACAACTGCCGGTACCGTTATGAAGGCAATCACACGACTGGAAAAAGCAGGATATCGCATAAGCTATGTTGCTACGGTTATTGATCGCCAAGAAGGCGGCAGAGAAGCATTGGCAAAAGCCGGTTATGACTTACAAGCAATTTTTACAAGAGAAGAATTACTAAGCTGAAATAATATGTGGAAATGCTGGCTAAATAAGCCAACTTTCTAAAACTACCAATAAGCCGAAAGTCTAAATAGACTCTCGGCTTATATTTTTGAAATAACACAAGAGTTTTTACAAAAAGACAGTTCTAAAATAATTTTGATAGTAGAGCCAATTATTATATAATGGGACTGTTTCCAAACTAACTCCTACCAAAAATTGTTAATTTCATCCACAGCTTCGAAAAAAATTATTGCCTATGCTAATGCATAACTAAGAATTTTATTTCTTCGCTGTGAATAAAATTTCCTAATTTTTGCTAACGAAGCTAGCTTGGCAACAATCCCATGATTCAAGTAGAGCTAAATAATTTGATATAAAATATGAGGCTTTCACTCTTTCAACTTTCCATAGGAGAACAGGGTATTATCGAAAGAATAAATACTGATCAAGCCAGCCGGGAAAGATTGCATAGTTTTGGCTCAATTGAAGGCGTGAAAATTATTTCAGTAAGAAATACTCCGCTGGGCTGCCCTAGAATTTATCGATGCCTGAATACTCTTATAGCCATACGAAATCGTACAGCCAAGCAAATATATTTGAAGTGATTAGATGAAAAATAAAAATACAATTACTGTCGGTTTAATCGGAAATCCCAACACGGGAAAAACATCTCTTTTAAACTCTTTAACAGGCTCTAGCCTGCATGTAGGCAACTGGCCGGGAAAAACCGTAGAAAAAAAAGAAGGGGAGGTCAACTTTCAGAATAAAAAAATAAAAGTCGTGGATCTTCCCGGGACTTACGATATTTCGCCCTACAGCGATGAAGAAAAAATATCCAAAAATTTTATTACCCGCCCGAATTCCGATATTATTATTCAAATTGTTGATGTAAATGCGCTGGAAAGGAACTTGCTTTTAACTTTGGAGCTCTTGACGCTGAAAAAGCGCGTCATCTTGGCTTTCAATTTCAACAAAGAAGCGGCTAAGCGGGGCATAAAGATCAATGTCGCGAAAATAAGAAAAGTTTTAGAGATTCCCATTGTTCAAATAGAAGCCAATACCGGAGAAAATAAAGAAAAATTATTGGAAGAGATCATTCAAGTCTCCAAGAGCGAATTCAAAGAACCGAGTTATTTCAAAACGCTTTTAAAGAACAAAAAGGAAATAAGCCATCGCAAGTCTGTCAGATTCATCAAAAACAAGATCAGCCATTTTTACTTAACTGAAAAGCAGAACCATAAAACGGAAAAGATCGATTCTGTCATCTTGAATAAATATACCGCTTTTCCTATTTTTCTAGCGGTTATGTTCTTGATGTTCAAAATATCATTCTCCATTTCAATTCCTTTAACCGAGCTTATTGGAACTTCATTCGGATATCTTGGAGAATTAATTGGACATCTGGATCTGCCGGATTTTCTCATTTCTTTTCTGGTTGAAGGAATAATAGGCGGTGTCGGATCCGTGATCGCTTTTATACCACTCATTTTTTTCCTTTTTCTGGCTATCGCATTGCTGGAGGACAGTGGGTATTTACCTCGAACGGTAGTTTTAATTGACAGGTTATTTTACAAATTCGGAGTTTCCGGGCGGACTTTTATTCCAATGATCCTGGGTTTTGGATGCAATGTTCCCGCCATTATGGCTACCCGAATAATACGGAATAAAAAGGAAAGGTTGATTGCCATTTTTACCAATTCTTTTATCTCATGCAGCGCTAAATTGCCTACCTACGCTTTGTTCGCCGCTATTTTTTTTCCTGAAAATAAGATTAGTGTCGTTATGTTTCTTTATCTTTTAGGGATCGGTATAGCTCTCATGGTTAGCTTGGTTCTTTCTAAATTTATCAGGTCCAAAGGGAAAAGTGCTTTACTTATTGAATTGCCGCCATACAGAATGCCCACGGCAACCAATGTTGTAAAACACGCGTGGCATCAAACAAGCTTATTTATTAAAAAGGCCGGGACTATAATTTTTGTTGCCGTTGTTATTGTTTGGGTCCTGGCCAGCTTGCCGGTAGGAACTGAATATGGCTCTCGAGAAACCATTATAGGGATCGTGGGAGAAAAACTTTCTTATGTTTTTGAGCCGCTTGGTTTTGGGCATTGGACATTTGCGGTTACCTTACTGTTCGGGATAGCGGCTAGGGAAATTATCATTGGAACGCTGGGAACACTTCACGGTGTTGCCGGTGAAGGGCTTCTTTCCAGCATTCCCGATTACATTACGCCGCTGGGTGCCCTCTCGTTTTTGATCTTCATTCTTTTATACGTTCCTTGCGTGGCTACAATAGCAGTTATTAAAAAAGAAACCGGCAGCTGGAAATTTACGGCAATGCAAATCACGGCCACAATAATAATTGCCTGGAGCGCATCTTTTCTATTTTATAACGCAGGATTGCTGTTGGGGTTTAAGTAAACGCCTAGATATTGCTTACACAAAAAACAGTTTCAAATTCTTGGAACTGTTTTTTTCTGCGCTGGAGCGGGGCTTGTAGTCCCGAGTACTCGGGATCCTTTAGTTTTGAAGCAGATCGTCCGATTATCGGACTATTCCACGTCTCCCAATTCTTGAAGCGATAACAGCTTCTTATACAATCCACCGTCAAGTCTGGAAAGTTCAAGATGGCTTCCTTCCTCAACTATTCTTCCATCTTC
>DAOUPS010000112.1 GCA_030626045.1 bacterium
AAGAAATGTCAAATTATCTCAAAAATCAAGTTTTTTCCGCCCGAGGCGGATCCGCCTCGGGCGGAAAAGGAGAAATACCAATAATTTATCAAGAGGCAATAGATGAATTTGAAAAAGAAAAGAGTGAAATAGAGGAATTGATGTCTTCCGATTGGAAAAAGGTAACCGAAAGATTGAGTAGTCTCAAAATCAATCAGCTTACAAGACAAAATCCAGCCGAAGTTTTATACGACATTGCCATTTATTTTCAAAACAAAGGAGAGCGTATTTTGGAAAATATGTATACTTGGACTGCCCGCCGTGCTTCGGATGGCAGGCTTGTGTTTGTCGGTTCTTTTGGTTCTGGCGGTGCGTATGTGTACAGTTCCGGGCCTGACTATTCCGATGACTACCTTGGTGTCGCTTTCTCCCGCAGTCTTTGAAAATTTGAGATTTGAAATTTGAAGATTTGATAAAATTTTTTTAGATTATAAAAAAATCAAAATATGCAAAATGAAATAAAAAAATTCTTACAATTGGCAACTTTTTCCAAAGAAGCAAGTTTGATGGTAGCTGGTGATGAAAAAGAATTAGAAACGCTGGAAAACAAGGTATCCAAATTTGGCTTTCAGAAAATCAAAAATATCAGGGAGATATTCAACGCTGTAAAAAATGGAAATAAAACATATTTTATATTGAAAAATGAACTAGAAAATAACATTTACAACATTCTCGCCCAATATCCAACAGGACAAATCAATGCGTATGACGGCAAAAATAATCTGGTGGCGAATCCGAATTACCAAGCAGGAGCCATTTTAATTTTAATTACGGAAGAAAATCTTAATCAGATTGAAAAAAGCAATAAAAGTTTACTGAAACTGATTGGTTTAACATGGAGAAAATAAATATGAAAAACGAATCAGCAAAATTCAATATGGTCACTCCGAAAGGAAAAGCACCTGCGGATAAAGAGAAAGAAAAGGCAGGCGGATTTGACAAGAAAAAAAATACTCCCATTATAGAAACAGAAAATTCAGTGACTTATTTAGGCGTGGAGCTTCCCAAAGGAAAAGGTGGAGAATTTTGCCCCAAAAAAGAAACTTATGAAAGAATTTATATAAACGACGACTTCTCCCTAGAACTTCAGAAAAAAATTGCTGCTGCTTTCAAACTTGACCAGTCGATTCTTATTGAGGGGGGAACGAGCATTGGAAAAACCACAACAGTCAGGAAAATGTGTGCCGACTTAGGCTGGGAAGTGTATTATAAAAATCTGAACGGAACGACTGATGTGGAGGATATGATGGGAAGGTATATTCCTAACCCTGAAAGAAAAACGGCTAATGACCCAGAATATAAATGGGCGGATGGTCCCGTGACCCAAGGTCTCAGGCAAGATGACGAAAAAATCAGGGTGATAATCTTGGACGAATATAACTCTGCTAATCCAAATATCGTTATTCGTCTCCATGAAGTTTTGGATGAGCTGGAAAAGAACGGAGAAGTTGTTTTAGCAGAAGACGCTTCCGAAAGAGTGAAAGTAGACAGGTCTCGCACGAAGATTATCGCTTTAACCAATCCTCCAGGCAAAGGATTTCTGGACCGCCAGCCGCTTGACCCCGCCCAACTTCGCCGATGGGTATATCAAAAAGAGGTTACCGAGCTACCGAAAGGCACTTTTTCAGGTTCAGTAGATATGATGTTCCGTTTGAAGCCAGAAACAAGAGAAGTGGCTTCTGAAAAGTTTTTGACTTCAAATGAAACGGAAATTCCCATCGAAGAGCTTCGGGAAATTCCAGGTATGAAAGAATTGGTGGAAAAATACAAAGAATTTCATTATGCCGCCAAAGAACTATTAAAAAATAGAAAAATCGCCCAAGACCAGCCACAGACATTCATGTATGATGACCGCATGGAACCGCAACGAGTCTTGAAATTCATTCAGAATTTTTATCGGGGAGACATAAATACGATTTGGAAGGAAGCATTGGAATACTTTTATGTAAACAAGCTGGAAGACGAGACAGACAGACAGAAATTATTTGAGCTTATCAATGCGATTGAATATGTGCAACCAATGGATTCAAAACGAAAAGGTGTTAAACGCGAAAGCAAAGCGGCCACGCCTGAAGAATTAGAAAAAGAAAAGACTTTGGCTGAAATAGAAAAAATAAGGAAGAGGATAGAAAAGAGCGGAAAAGTTCCCGATGGATTTTTTGAAGAAAAAAGAGAGGGTTTGAACGGAGAACTTTCAGAGCAAATTAAAAATGCCAAGGAAATTCTCGGCAGGCAAGATGTATTGGGCCCAGAAGAAATTGAAAAAACATTCAATCTTAAACTAAAGATGGAAGATGTTCCAGAGATTCCATTTTCCAAGGAGGAATTGGAAAGAGCCAAGGAATTAGGACAATTCTTGGTTTTGAGAGTTAACAAAGCAAAGGACGGAACGGTTTTATCCATGAAAAAAATGCAAGAAATTCTTTCCGAAGAATTCAAAAAAGATGGACACGGAAAAATTTTCTGGGATACAGATTGGTATGAAAAAGAAGAATTTTTCACCGATAATTCTCCAAAGCTTTCTTGGGCGTTAACCAGCAAGGAAACAATTTCCGATTCCAATAGTAAAAATTATCTGGAACAAACGGAAAGTATTGTTAATTACCTCAAAGAGCAGGTTTTTAAGAGCAAGACTATCCCGAAAGAATTTCAGGAGGCTATCAAGGAATTTGCCGAGCAAAAAGGAAAAATCGGAAAGCTTATGGACGATAATTGGCAAGAAGCGGCCAAGATGTTGGAGGGCTTACAAATTACCATACTCACGAGGCAATCTCCAGTGGAGTCCATGTATGACATTCTAGCTTATTTTAAGAACAATAAGGAGAGACTGTTTGAGAATATGTATACTTGGACTGCCCGCCGTGCTTCGGATGGCGAGCTTGTGGATGTCGGTGGTTTTGATTCTGACG
>DAOUPS010000104.1 GCA_030626045.1 bacterium
CTCTAATTTTAAATGTTTAAACATTCTGTCATTCAAAATTGGCACTGCTGGATCCATTATGGGAATGATCAAAACAAAACACTGCTGTGAACTATCACGCAACAGGATCTTATTCCGGTGATCCATATTGTTCTTTATAATATTCTTGGTACTTGCCGGACTTAATGCTTCTCCACCATTTTTTGTTATTTTTATACCATTCTACGGTTTCTCGCATCCCGTCTTCAAAAGAAATTTTTGGCTCCCACCCCAACTCTTTCTTTATTTTTGAAAAATCAATGGCGTATCGCCTGTCATGTCCCGGTCGGTCTTTGATATATTCAATTTCTCTATTTTTCTTGCCCATT
This sequence comes from bacterium, assembly GCA_030626045.1. Lineage (GTDB taxonomy): Bacteria > Patescibacteriota > Minisyncoccia > Moranbacterales > DUUL01 > DAOUPS01. The sequence goes on from DAOUPS010000104.1 coordinate 348, forward strand.
ATTTTCAAGATCGCGCGCGTAATTTCCATATTGGTTTTTTCGCTGTTTCCGCCAACGCAGTAGGTCTCCCCAATTTTTCCGTTATGAATTATTTCATCAATTGCCCGACAATGATCTTCCACATGCAGCCAATCGCGGATATTTCCCCCATCGCCATAAACCGGGATCTTTTTTCCTTCAATTAAATTGGTCACGAAAAGCGGGATCAACTTTTCCGGAAATTGATATCGGCCATAATTATTGGAACAATTAGAAATAGTAATAGGCAGATCATAAGTGTGAAAATATGCCCGTACCAGATGATCGGAGGCCGCTTTTGAGGCGCTATAGGGACTTCGAGGGTCATACGGCGTGTTTTCGTTGAAAGCCGGACTCTTTGGTTTCAGAGAGCCGAAAACTTCATCGGTAGAGATATGATGAAATCTTTTATTGCCGTTCCGCCGGCTGGCAGATTTGACCGCTTCCAAAAGAATATGCGTTCCGTTGATATTGGTTTTTATAAAATCACCGCTGCTTAGGATAGATCTGTCCACATGCGATTCAGCGGCAAAGTGAACAATAATATCAGACTTTTTGACTAGCTTGTTAACTAATTTCTCGTCAGTAATGTCTCCTTTGATGAATTCATAGCGCGAATCATTTTCTAATTCTTTCAGATTTTCCAGATTTCCGGCATAAGTAAGAGCGTCCAGATTAACAATTTCATAGTTTGAATACTTTTTGAGGATATAGTGGATAAAATTACTCCCTATAAATCCGCAACCCCCCGTAATCAGCAATTTCATAAATAATGATAGTTTAAACAATTAGAATTAAAGCCGACTTGTCCGCCGCAGCCTTAACAGCGCAGGAGGAAGCTTTAGCGAAGGCGGATAAACCCGGTGCCGCCGGCAACCAATAATTTCATAAAGTTTTTCAAGTTGTTACAATTTAAATTCTATTATATTCTGTGTTTTTTATCAACATTTTTGTAAAAATATTGAGACTGGAATATTGACCAACTTTCTTTTTAATGTATATACTTTATTAGTTCCTAAGAAATTGGTTTTTTCGGGTATTTCAAAAATATCACACCAAGGAGGTCAGTTATGAAAAGAAGAGTTGTTGTAACAGGTATGGGGCTTATTTCCAGCATTGGAAATTCCGTCAATGATGTGGCGGATTCGCTCTTAAAAGGAAGGTCAGGGATTGTTTTTTGTCCCGAATACGCGGAAATAGGCATGTTGTCTTGCATTGCCGGAAACTTGCCGGATCCTAAAGAAATGATCGGTGACAAAAGAACAATTCGTTTTATGAGCGCGGGCGCGGCCTTTGCTTATTTGGCAATGCAACAGGCCATAAACGATTCCGATCTTAGTAAGGAAGATATCAGTAATCCGCAAACAGGATTGATCATTGGGACAGGGGGCGGATCACCGGATGATTCCGTTTTTGTGGCTGACACGCTTCGAAACAAAGGTTTTAAGAAAATACTGCCAACACTTACTCCAAGATGCATGTCCAGTTCTCCGTCTGCCAATCTAAGCGTATTATTTAGAATAAAGGGATTATCCTTTTCTATTGCTTCCGCTTGTGCAACCAGCGCTCACTGTATTGGTGAGGCTTGGGAGAAAATAGTGTCAGGGAAACAAGATATTATGTTTGCCGGCGGTTCGGACGAAAAAGATTGGATCATTGCGTCAACATTTGACAGGTCTGGTGCATTATCGAGACGCAATGATGATCCGAAACAAGCATCAAGGCCATATGACAAAGATCGTGATGGCTTTGTTATTGCGGGAGGCGGAGGAGTTGTTGTTTTAGAAGAACTGAACCATGCTTTGAGGCGCAACGCTGAGATTTATGCGGAGATCATCGGATATGGCGCTTCATCAGATGGTTTTGATATGATGCAGCCGTTAAAAGAAGGTTCTATGCAGTGTATGCGGCAAGCGCTGGAATCTGCCAGTCTGAATGGTAAAGCGGTGAATTATATCAATACGCATGGTACCAGCACGCCATCAGGGGATGTAACTGAACTGGAAGCCGTTAAGGAGGTGTTTGACGGTGGCATTCCGCTTATTAGCTCCACAAAATCAATGACCGGCCATGGGCTTGGCGCGGCCGGAGTACACGAATTGATCTTCTCGATCATAATGATGCAGCGCGGTTTTATCGCGCCGTCCATCAATATTGAGAACATAGATCCGGATGCTGAGGACTTTCCGATCGTAACAAAGACTATGGAAAACTATACGCCGGAGATCATAATGTCCAATAGCTTTGGTTTTGGAGGAACCAATGCAGCGCTTATTATAAGGCGTTATGCAAACTAGAACTCTGCAACACAGAGATCCTGACAAAAACGCCGGATGTTTCATAGAAACACTCGGCGTTTTTTCTGTCTTGGCCGAAAGATATATTGGAAACAATATCTATTAAAGCCAAAAAAACGGGTAGCTTATTTTAAACCACCCATTTTACCAGTTCTCACTGTAATGTCATTTAATTTGGATTCTATGGCCGGTATCTTGGATATCATACTTGGCAAGATCCAACTTTCTTATTTCTACGCCATTCCATGTGGCACTTCCTTTTCTCCAAAGTAACGGAGAAAATAATCTTCCCTCCCTTGTTTCAATTATGGTTGTTCCTCTATATGAAAGTCTTGTAACCGATTCTATCTTTATCTCTCTCATTCCATTGCCACTCTTGCCAATGAAAAGCCGGAAAGATTCACACGAATAGTGGTATTTATCGGCACTCACATAGACGAATCCTCCATCCGGCAAACGAAAGAGATATTCCGGAATGCGAATTGTCGGAAGGGCAAC
>DAOUPS010000101.1 GCA_030626045.1 bacterium
ATTTACTTGATCCTCGACTTGTTTTACTTGATCCTCAGCTTGTTTTTTTGTTTCAACCGCAGTCTGATAACGGTTTGAATAATAAGTACCAGCTAAAACCATAATTATTGCCAAAGCAATCAATAAGATGATCAGTGCAAACCCGTTTTGATCCTTGTCTTTTGTAAATTTAAGGCTTTTCATGTTGCGACTTGGTCTGGGAGCAGTCCCAGTATAATAAATTTTTTGTTAAAACTGTTCTTAGGCATCTCGAGATATTTTAAAAACCAGTTTCTGTCCACACTTTTACTCATAAAATATATTGGTTCCGTTCCGCTTCCCTTCCTGATAAATAGATCCGGGGAAGCATTCGCTAACGTTTTTTGTATATTAGCATTTGATCAACTGTTACCGAACTATTATAAATTGCGCCGATAAGTTCTTTTGTTGTTTCTAAATACAGATTCGGGCCAAAAAGCGGATCGTGCACGACATAATGGCCCTTTTTGTCTCTTCCATGAATTACGACATAGTGTCCTTTCCCTCCGCGCGCACGAACAAAAATAATCACCGGACGTTCCTTTTTTATCTCTTTCTTAACTTTTTTCCAGTCAATATTTCCGTGAGCTGTCGAAGAATTCAGTTTAAGTGATTTCCAGTGCTTAGGCCAGACAATAAGATCCCTGTAGAATATTGGCTGGCTCGAAAGTTTTCCCGGACTTATTTTATTATTGTAATGCGTGAAAACCATGGATAATGACGTCACCGCGCAACCGTAATCTTTCATCAATGAAGACGAAAGACCAATTCTTTTGTATGCCCACCTATCATCATCTTGAGCATAATACCATTTTTTTGATGCCAGGCCGCTGCTTGGTTTTGGCGCATTGGCGAGAATTTTATTAAGCGTTTGCCTTGTTTCGCCTGAAAGCGAATCAAGGTCGATGAGCTCTTGTTTCTGTTTCTCTACTCTGGCAAGTAATTCATGATATTTGTCCTCCTGTCCTCGTGTTTTTTCAAGAAGAATGTTTTTTGACAATTTCTCATTTCCGACATATAAAATTTTTTCGCTCAAGTCCTCTTTTCTGGTAATCAATTCCTCATTCTTTTGTTTATGTTCGTTTTGCCGCTGTTCAAGCTCACTTTTTTTCACTTTCAAAGCGCTTAAAAGCTCGTCAACTTTTTGCGAAGTCTGATCGATATATTCCGATTGGTTTAATATCGCTGAAAGAGCCTTATCGCCTGACACAAATTCCAGGCCCAGCTCTTGATCGATCTGATAATAGAGGCGGATCATTTCAGAAAGATTATTTTTTGTTCTGTTAAGCTCTTTTTCTTTTCGGTCAAGATCCCGTTGAATTTCTTTTATTTCAAGACCATTTCTTTCAATCTCGCGTTTTGTCATTTCAATATCATTTTGAAAACTTTCAACTTGAATATCCATCAATCCGAGTTGGTTCTGCAGTGACATTTGCTGTTGTTGCTTAAGATCGATCATTCGTTTATAATTCTGTGCTTTTTGTTCAAGTGATTCAAGCTTCTCGTTATTATCATCGGCACGAGCGGAAGAATACGGTACCAAAAAAACCGTGAAAACCAAGACGGCAATCACGCTATTTCCCAGAAAAGCTTTTGATTGTGTTTTATTTTTAATATCAAACATGTTTTAGAATCGCTTTCTTTATTGATTATAAGATATCAAAGTTTTATCTAAAAATCAATTTAATCTCTCAATTGCCGAAGAGATTCTTGTTAAAGTTTCTTCTTTTCCAATTACCCACGCAACCTCAAACGGACTGGGGCTTTTTTCAATGCCTGTTAACGCGACCCGCAACGGCCACAATAGATCTCCGCGTTTATCACCAGCGGCCTTCATAAGAACTTTCTGGATAATATCAAGATCAAACTTTTCTTCTTTAATTTCCTCAATGGTTTTTCGTGCTGTTTGTAGAGAGTTCCTTACTTGTTTATTGCTGTTGCTTTTCCATCTTAAAAGCTCCGGATCATATTCTTTCAAGGCAAAGTAAAAACCAATATTTTCTACTACATCTTGGATCTTTTTTATTCTCTCTTTCTCTACTTTCATGATTTTCTCCAGTAGCGGTGTTCCGTACGAGTAAGCATTTTTTTGGCAATAGGCTTCCAATGGCGGCCGTATAAGCTCAAAAAGTTCTTTATCGTTTTTTCGTTTAATATAATAGCTGTTCATCCAATCAAGTTTTTTGCAATCGAAGACGGCACCTGCCTTATGAAGGCCATCGACGTTAAAGATCTTTGATAATTCACTGAGAGTGAAATATTCTTGCTCGTTTTTGGGATTCCATCCCAGGAGCGCGATGAAATTAATGATCGTTTCAGGAAGGTATCCTTCTTTTTTAAGATCTTCAACACTAATGTCTCCCCGGCGTTTTGATAATTTTTTTCTGTTTTCTCCTAAAATATTGGGCACGTGAATAAAAACCGGAGGCTTCCAGTTAAAATACTCATAAAGAAGAATATGCTTGGGAGTGCTCGGAAGCCAATCTTCTCCGCGTACAACATGCGTAATGTTCATAAGATGATCATCAACCACAACTGCCAAGTGATAAGTTGGAAATCCGTCTGATTTGATCAATACTTGATCATCAATTGTACTGCCTTTTACGGAAATTTTTCCATAAACTTCATCGTTGAATTTGATAATTTTATTATCCGGCACATTCAGTCGGAGTACATATTTTTCACCCGTTTCAATTCGTTTTTTTACCTCTTCTTTGGAAAGCTTAAGGCAATGTTTGTCGTATCTTGGCGGTTTCTTTTTCTGTTGCTGTTCTTTTCTTAGATTATCAAGGCGCTCTTTTGAACAGAAGCAAGGATATGCGGTTCCCTGTTCCATCAGTTTATTAGAGTACTTTTTATAAACATCAAGCCGTTTTGATTGAAAATATGGCCCATGATCGCCTTTTTCAATGATCTTATCTTGGCCATCCAGCATCACGCCTTCATCGTTTCTAATCTCAGTCCATTGCAATGCGTTTAATATTTTCTCAAGCGCATTTTCGTCAAAGCGCTCTCTGTCCGTATCCTCTATTCTGATAATGAATGTACCTTTATTCTTTTTTGCGACAAGATAAGAATATAAGGCAGTTCTTAGATTTCCAATATGCATTGAACCTGTTGGAGACGGCGCAAATCTTGTTCGGATATTTTGATTAAGATTCATGGATCAATTCATTTAAATAATTAATTCTTTCTCTATAAGTATTTTAAGGAAATGCATGGATACGCGTCTTTTCTCATGCTGGTGAATTTTCTGCAATAATATTTTTGCCTGATCAAGCGAAGCAAGAATATAATCATCAAA
>DAOUPS010000063.1 GCA_030626045.1 bacterium
ATTGTGTCCTGACACCGCCACTGTGTGGGTTGTTCCGGTTAGGCGAAACGCCTCAGCAATATCTTCCGGCAATCTATCGCGTCCACCTAACAATAATCCGGCCAGGTATGATGATTCCGGCTCCGGTAATGATCTTTCAATACTGTTCTCAACTTTTCGTTTTAAATCAAATAAGAATGTGCTATACAACCGTTGACTATTATCTAATGACTCCAAAGAAGCTTTAGCACAAATTCTATATATTCCATCTTTGGCAAGATAACGAACATAGTTAAATTCGTCGTTCTTGTTTTCGGGTTTCTTCAGTATGCATTCGACATGAAGACGTTCTTGCGCTTGAAATTGCGGATATAGCGGAACGAATGTGATCAGCCGTTTGTGCAAACTTTCGCTGTCTGTTGGTTCAAGAATAACACGCTGATAATCGTTCTTTATTACCGGATCGCTGACAACCGCCGCCACTCCCTTAAAATTATCCGGGTACTGCGCGTCAATAAAGCGAAGTTCCCTATTTATTCCAAAAAACCCCAATGCAAACCCAAGAATTAGAATATTTACCGCAAAAACATATTTTCTTATAAAAATAAGCCAGCCAAGATATAACACTATTCCCGAAAAAAGCGTTGCTATAGCGCTAAAAAGCGACGCCAAGAAAACGCCGCTTAATATTCCAAAACAAAGATAAACTATCACACCGCTTAAACGCAATTTCCCTCCCATGGCAGTTTGACCGATCTATTGTAAGAACCGTAATACCGTTCGGAGCTTACTAGAAAACCTTATTATTGCCGATTCCTAATGCAACATTCGGAATGTTATTTTGAAAGTAATTTTATTGTCATCTCTTTCCAGGCTTTCGCGCACGCCGTCCATACTCCGCTCAACATCCCTGTCCTCAATATCAAGCTGGTTGTCTTCACGAAGAGCCTTATTAAGCGCATCAACAAAATTTCTGTCAAACTGTTCCCGCCTCATCGTATTGTTAAAATCAAAGTCGTCCGTTTCACCGGTATAGAGCCGGAACTTGTTAACTCCAATTTTTTCCATCCGAACCCTCTCGCCTCCCAGTCGAGATTCTATTTTTCTCTCAAAAATAAAAATGTTTCTCATGGTTTTAAATTGGTTAATAAATTTCAGTTATTCTCTAACTTTAAGATCAAAATTCGAATCTCCGCGCTCAAGACCTTCCCTCAAACTGCCCAAACTATTTTTCGTGTCACCATGCCCCAGATCAAACCGGTCATCATGTTCCGCAACACGGTTGTATTCTTCAACGAACTTCCTATCGAAAGAATTTCGTTTTGAACTAAATCGTGAAAACTCATGTTCTTCAGGCTTACCGGTTGTTATCCGATAAGAGTTAGCCCCTGTTTTTTTAACACGCACATCATCGCCCTTAAGACGAGGATTAACAATACGTTCAATTTCTACATGTTTTCTCATAACTTTTTAAAATTATTATTTAGAAACAATCTCTATATGATCTCAATTATCTTTTTATTTGATGTCCTGCCTTTATTGATCAAAACACAACTCTTGGCCACACCAAAGTGCTCCGCCAATAATTTGATAATTGCTTTGTTGGCAGTGTCCTTCCGAGGAAGTTTGGTGGTATAGACGTCATACTCGCCTTCTTCTTTTTTGACCACTTCGCTCTTGTTGCTTCGCGCATGCGCTTGAACTAATATCTTCATAATATGATCTTAAGCGACTGCCGCCAAGCCAATTCCACCGATAAGAAATTAATAATTTTGGCAGCGCAGGAAGTTAGTTTGAGAATGGTCCTTTGGCCCCTAAAAAAGTAACTTTTTTCTTTTCTTTTTTTCTTTCCCGTTTTTTTCACTCTGTCCTTTTTCTTTAACTCGCATTGTTAACTTGTCTCTCCCTTCATTCATTTGTCGCTTGAGCTCATTAGCGTGTCCTTTCATTTCACGATCATTAAGATCCAGTTTTTCATTCTGATCTATATGTTTAATGATATCTTCAAATTCTTTATCAAGCTTGTCAGAATAGAAGCCTGCTCTCGCTTCCAGCACAAGCGCCTCTCCTGTTCGCAGTCTGTATTCACCTGACTTGATCTTGTCCAGCATAACTTCATTCCTCATCTTTCTGTCAATTTCCCTCTGAATCTCGATAAACTTGTTCTTTCTGTCCATATATTGTAGCTTACCTTTTAAATATTAAAAAACTGAAAATGAAACTGGTATCTGTTGCATTAAATTTAGCATCTGCACTGGAATAATTTAGATTACCTAATGTATCTCAATATGATCAAAATAAGGAAGGATCTTTTGCTTTATTTTTTCCAAATTTATTGTTTTGTTCTTTTGCCTTATTCTTAGTTTCTCATCAAGAATTTTTCCTTCGTCATGATATTTTTGAATAACAAACTTCTTTGATCCTTTAAGCCATGCCCCTATTCTCTCAAAATCACTATGGGTATGAATTCCCGGAACAGCAGTTGTACGAAACTCATAATCAATCTTTGAGCTCCGTATAAGCTTAATGCTGCGTTTTATTTGTTCAGTATCAACGTCAACACCGCATGCCTTTGAATAATGTTCAACATAATTCTTTATATCCATTGCAACAAAATCCACAAGTTCCATATCAAAAGCTTTTTTAAGAATATCAGGGCAATTCCCATTTGTATCAAGTTTTACCAAAAATTTTCTGTCTTTTATTTTCCGAATAAACTCCAGAATATCTTGTTGGATCGTCGGCTCTCCGCCAGTTATGCAAATTCCATCAAGTTTCTTTTTTCGCTTATCAATAAACGCGAAAAAATCTTTTTCGGAAAGCAATTTATGTTTTGTTCTATAGCGCGCCAGAACAAGTTCAGGATTATGGCAGAATGGACAGCGAAAATTACATCCAACTGTAAATACCGTTGCGGCAATTTTACCCGGATAATCGATTAAAGTTAATTTTTGTAATCCTCCAAGCAACATGTGATATGATAAAACAATTTAGAAAGCCCTTTAAGTGCGCCTCTTATTCACTTTTAGCCCATTTATCCCTTTTCTCTTGGTCCTCCTTATTGTTTCTGTATAACACGTTCTCGTTTACATCAATTAATAGTTTGCGCGGTTTTGTTCCGTCAGGTGGGCCTACAATGCCCTCTTCCTCCAATATATCAATAATTCTCGCCGCTCTTCCATAGCCAATACCAAGTCTTCTTTGCAGCATTGATGTAGATGCTTTTTTTGCCTGCATTACAATTTCTTTTGCCTGCTCATAAATTTCTTTATCTTTAGTACTCTCGGCTCCAAGACCACCTGGAGTACTAGCTAAACTTTCAATTTGCCGCTCAAGAGACACTGAAATATCTTCACCATCAAGATCGGTCGCTTTGGCTTGCCCTTTGATAAACTTTACGACTCTTTTTGTTTCTTTTTCTGATATGAAAACTCCCTGGACTCTTCGCGGTTTGGCAGCATCAGCGCTTAGAAATAACATGTCTCCGTTGCCTAACAGTTTTTCAGCGCCTGCCATATCCAGAATTGTCCGTGAGTCGATTTGCGTTGGAACTTGAAATGCGATTCGAGCTGTGATATTCGCTTTAATTAACCCTGTAATAACTTCGACTGATGGCCGCTGAGTGGAAACGATCAGGTGGATGCCTACCGCGCGCGATTTCTGCGCCAGCCGTACGATCAGTCCCTCGACATCTTTTCCGTGAGCCGCCATTAGATCTGCAAGCTCATCTATTACAATGACGACATATGGCATTTTTTCTATGGCTTCTTTTCTTTCTTCTCCTGTTTCTTTATCAACAACTCGGCGCTTTTTCCCTTCGTTGACCTTCTCATTATATGAGTAAATGTCCCTGGAGCCAACTTCTTGAAACAGACAGAACCTTTTTTCCATTTCATTAACGGACCAGCGAAGCACATTGACAACTTTTTGAGGCTCGACAATCACAGGCGTTAAGAGGTGAGGAATGCCATTATACATGGACAACTCAACTCGTTTTGGATCAATAAGGATCAAACGCAGATCTTGAAACGAATTTTGATACAATAAGGTTGTTAGTATCGCATTGATACAAATGCTTTTGCCCGTTCCGGTTGATCCGGCAATAAGCAAATGCGGCATTTTTTTAATATCCGCCAGCATTGGAAGTCCATTAACATCTTCTCCTAAGACAATGCTTAGATCAGAAGGTCTCTTTTGGAACGCGTCGCTCTCAATCATCGTGCGCAATTGGACAAGTGACTTTGTTTCATTGGGAACCTCAATGCCAATTAATGATTTCCCAGGTATTGGAGCTTCGATGCGTATAGGATGCGCGGCCAGAGCTAAGGCAAGATTGTCTTGCAATGCAAGAATTCTGCTCAATTTTACCCCATTGGCCGGCTTGAAAGTAAACTGCGTTATTGTGGGACCAATATGATATTCACTTGGTTCTACTTCGATCCCAAAATTATGCAGAGTGTTTTTGATTATATCTACCGTTTGATCAAGATTGGCTTGATATGGACGCTCTTTATTTCCCTTAAGCAAGTCAAGAGGAGGAAAGCTCCATTGAGTTTTAGCATAAATATCGCTTCTCTGTTCCGACTCACCTCGTTTTTCCACTTCTAAGGATTGCTCGCGCGTTGTTTTAAATAATTCATCTTCCGTTCGGTCGTCAAATGAGAATGTCTTGATGTTATCAGACAAATCAGCATGTTTTTCGTTATCTTTATCTGGATCCTTTGGCTGTTCTGTCTGTTCCGGCTGACTGCCGTCTCTTTTTTCATCGTTATTTCGCATCTTACTAAAGTCTTCTTCGATAGTATCCTTTCCGTTCTCCTTTTTTTCTTGATCTTCTTCGTCTTCTTGGCTCACTTGGTTTTCTTGGCTCTCTTTGTCTTCCTTGCTATCCTTTTCCTGGTTCTTTCTTCTGACTGGAATCTTTAATTTTACCAATTCAATAAGTTTATAAAGCGGAGAGTTAAATACGAGCATCATGCCAATTAACGCAAAGCCTGTGAGAATAATAACACCCGCGATTTTTCCGAGATAATGCGCTAAAGGATAAGCGATGCCAAGACCCACATAACCGCCGCCACAGCCCATTTTAGCCTGAGTAACCATGCCATCCACATCTTTTGTCATGTGAACAAGACCGAGAAACATTAAATAAAACAAGATAGCACCCACTGCCGCAAGCGTATAGCGAATTGGCTGCATTTTTCTGAAGTAAAGTGCTCCGAGAATGATCATCACTAGAGGCAGGACAAATCTTCCCCATCCGAACAGAAACGCAATGCCTTTGTCTATATGCTGTCCGACAACTCCCGCCAGATCAACCAAACTTAAAATAAATATCACGGCCAACATTAAAAGCAATACTGCAAAAATACTCTTTTTTACGCCATGGTCTAGCGCTGGATATTCTTCTTGATCATCTTGAGTGTCTGCCTCCTTTTGTTTCGATTTTTTTCC
>DAOUPS010000027.1 GCA_030626045.1 bacterium
AAGGACCTTCAGGATATCATTGCTATTTTGGGCATAGAGGAACTTTCCGATGAAGATAAATTGACAGTATCAAGAGCTCGAAAAATTCAGCAATTTTTGTCTCAGCCTTTCTTTGTCGCCGAACAATTTACCGGTCAAAAAGGAAAGTATGTTACAATAAAAGAAACAATTCGCGGCTTTCGGGAAATTCTTGAAGGAAAGCACGATGAAAAAAATGAAATTGATTTTTACATGAAAGGAACCATTGACGAAGTAGCGTCCGACGATGCAATAAAAAAAAGATAATGAAATCGATAAAACTCAAAATTACTACTCCTGAAAAAGTTGTTTTGGAGCAGGACATTGACCAAATTACGCTCCCGACCCAAATGGGGGAAATAACAATATTACCAAATCATATTCCGCTTATTAGCGTCATTGTTCCCGGCACCATGGAAACAAAGGCGGGAAAAAATCTGGTATCGATGGCGATTTCCGGCGGATTTTTGGAATTTCACAATAATGAACTTGTTATTCTGGCCGATACGGCGGAACGCGCTGAAGAAATTGATCTGCAGCGGGCTGAAAAAGCCAGAAAGAAAGCCGAGCAGATGAAGCGAGATGCACGTAAAACACTTGACGAAGGACAATACGCGGCGGTTATTTCACAGATCGAAAAACAACTGGCCAGGATCAGGGCGGCCAAGAAATATAGGCCGAGAACAAGACATGGAATGACACTACACGATAAGCAGTAGCAATTATCCATGCCCTACAAAAATTACAGAAAATTGTTCAGGAAAAAGATCATTATCTTGTTTATGGTAATCCTGCTGTTAGCAGGATTTTTACGCGTATATAAGCTTGGAAACCAATCTTTTATAGCCGACGAATATATCGGTATAAATATAAGTTACGGATACCATAAAACAGGAGAATGGAAGTACTGGGATTTTAATGAAGAGAAGCTAACTGATAGAGATTATACGCGCGGACAAATTTATTACTGGCAAGTCGCGCAAACTTTTCATTTTCTTGAACCAACCGAGCGAAATGCAAGATTAGTGAGTGTTCTATGGGGCTTGATAGGCATTGTTATGATCTTTATCGTTTCATTCTTGATCACCGGCAATATTTATATCTCGCTTATATCTTCAGTATTGTCAATCAGTGTTTCAGCGCTTATGTTTGACAGAAAACTGCGGATGTACTCCATGTTCGCACCGGTCTATTTTTTATTTTCATACGCGGTTTACCAATTTTTTGAGTCCAAACACTATCCTAAATTCCTAAAACAAATAAATTCTTTCTCTGAAAAAACGAAGCTAAATTGGCATTATTTGCTACCGGTGATACTGTTCGGAATTATTTCACTGATGACACATCTGCTTGCGGTTAATATTGTTCCGACTGTGCTCGCATATTTTGTTTTTATGGCGATTTATTTACGCAAAGATCCCGTAAAACAGAAAAAATATTTTTGGCTGCTGGGCATTTCGGTGCTTTTCATTGCCACGGCGTCTCAAACAAGCACATTTCACGGAGCCGCCAATTTCTTTGAGATCGGAAAAAGCAATTGGAGCTATTTTCAGAAGGTTACACTTGATTACAGTTATGGATTACTGGCTTTTACTTTTTTCATACCGGGCTGTGTTTATCTGGTAAAAAAACACAAAAAGATCGGGGTATGGACAATTTTATCTTTTCTTGTTCCGCTGTTCATGGCTATCTTTGTCTGGGATAGAAATGCCGGACATCAGTATATTTATTTCACGGAACCTTTTAAAGTGATAATAATGGCTTCGGGAATTTATTTTTCCGCGAAAACTATTTCGAAAAAAATATTTCCAAACCGCCGCTTCGCTTTTGCGGCGCTGGCGATCTATTTTATTCTTTTGTTGTTCAATTTTCAATTTTTCGTTTCTGATGAAAGTTTCTACCAGCATCCAAAAAAGTGGTCCTATTCAAATTACAGGCAGGCTTATCAATACTTTTTAAAAAAGAGAGCATCTAATGAGGTGATCATGATGCGTACTTTTATGAGTTATAATATTAGAGGAAGTAACAGTGCGGTATTGAGCTACGGCGTGCCTGACAAGCTTACTTTGGAAAAGATCAAAGAAGCACAAGAACAATATGACGGAATTTGGCTGATAAACACCGACGGGGAATTTAATATTAAGGGCAATGCGAAAAAATTTATAAAAGAGAATTTTGGACTAATCGAGGCAAAATATACTAATGATAAGGTAAGAATTTGGCATTGGAATAAAAATGAGACAATATTAAATTAGCATGTCTTATGATCAGAAAGGATATTAATTTTGGCACTAGAAATAAGAGAGCGGCGTTACTGGCTGTTATCGCGGTGTTTTTGGCAATATTTGTTGGATGGAAGATGTATTCTAACAAGCAAGTTTCAGCTCCCAAAAGCGAACCGGGAAATATAAAACTTGCTGATAAACAGCAAGAACAGCCGAACAAAAGAGACAAGCTGAAGATCGGTTTTATCACTGACGCCCACTGTTATGCCAAACAAAATAAAGAAACGAGCGAGTGGGAACTGAATTGGAGATGCGTAAATCCAATGAACGCTTTTGTGAGAGATATGAATGACAGATTTAAGCCTGATATTGTAATTGAGGGTGGAGATCTAGCTGATGGAAGAGATGACAGAACATTTGAAAGCTTTCTGGAAATCAAGGAAATATACGATCAAATTGACGCTCCGCATTATCACGTACTCGGAAACCATGAAGTGGACAATTTCCCAAGAAGCCAATGGCTTGAAGCAGTGGGATATAAAAAAGCTTATTACAGTCTTGATATTGATAATTATAGAATTATTGTTCTGGATGGAAATTATAAGCCCTTACTAAACGGGGAATCTGTTGGGGTAGAGCCTGAAAATAGATACTATCCCGGTTTTATAGATAAAAAACAAATGGAATGGCTTGAGAATCTGCTGAAAAGATCTGAAAGTTTTACAAAGCTTGTTTTTGTGCATCAACCGCCAATTGATATTTCAACAGTAAGAGGCCGAAATGAATTAATGTTTAACGCAAAGCAAGTAAGAGATATTTTTTCGGAATATAAAGTGAAAGCGGTTTTTTCAGGACATATTGAGGAATTTTGCAGCTTGCATAAAGATGATGTTCAGTACTATGTTATTCAAGGATTTTTAAAGGATAATAGACGCTTAGAGAAAGCTGAGCGCTTTAAAGACGCCGGAGTATTTAGTGAACTGACAATTAATGACCAGGTTGAAGTGAAAGTATATTATACAGATGGAGAAAAAAATGGCCCATATAAATCTATGGTACTAGATCAAGAAACTGCGATTTGCAATAACAGCTGTGTAAGTCTCACCGGAAAAGAAGATGAGTAAAAAAAACAATAAATTCTTAACTGCGGTTATCGAAGCTAAGAGCTTTATCACCAATAGAAAAAAGGTGTTATTTTTTGTTTTTCTTCTTGCAGTTATGGCTTTTTCGTTTTTTGTTTACAAAATAAAAACAGCAAGAGAAGGCGAACGTTCGTTAAAAATCGGTTTTGTATCCGATTGGGAATACGGGTACCAAAAAAAGAATGGTTCCAATCATCTGGCAGATGATTATCTAAAAAATGTTGTCAGGCATCTGAATTCTGAGTTTAGGCCGGATGTTGCAGTTGGCGGAGGAGACTATATAAGAAGTTCGCGTATAAGTAGTGAGGAAGCAAAAGAACAGTTAAAGTATATGAACCGTATTTTTAAAAAAATAAGGTCAAAAAGACTTTACTGCATTGGCAATCACGATCTGAAAAAACTTGCAAAAAAAGATGTAAGAAACGTTCTGGGCTTGGATTATAATTACACATCAATGGATGTTAAAGGTGTAAGATTGATCGTGATGGATAATAATTATAAACTTCGACCTGACAAGGAATACGACGGCGGCAGAGTCAGCAAAGAAGAGCTGAGGTGGCTGGACAAGCAAATTAACACGGAGCTCCCTGTGTTGATCTTCACGCACTACAGCCCGATACGTATTCCCACCAAAAATGGCTGGGAAGATGATTTTCATAGCGCGGAAAAATTAACACAATTACTTGAAAAACATAATAATGTTATCGCCATCATAAGCGGAGACAGTTCGGAAAATCATGTCGAAAAAAACAGATGGATCCCATATGTGTCAATCGCGGGATTGACAGAGAATGCCTATCCCGGTAATTTCGCTGAAATAAAAATGCGTATAGAAGGCGACGATTTAAAATTGGAGATTGCATGCATGGGTGGTAAAACCGGACATTTTGAAATTACCAGAAAAATAAGTGATCATTATTCTGTGAAAATTACAAAAAATACTTTTAAACAGAACGGTAATACGAAAAAGAATATCTTATGGGGCAACGTTGAAGATGAGAACAATAAAGAGGGTCGCATCAGCGCGGATAGCGGCACCGAGACTAATCTTGCCATTTCAAGCACCGGTAATATCTATGCTGCCTTTCAAGACGGCTATTATGAAAATAAAGCGCATGTAAAAATGTATGATGGTGAAAGGTGGCAGGATCTTGCCGATAGTAATAATATTAACGGCATCATAAGCACGAAGAAAGGCGGCGATCCCCATATTGAGACAAACGGAGATGATATTTATGTCGCTTTTATGGATTTTGCTAATAATATAAGAGCGAGAGTAAAAAAATGGGACGGTAAAAGGTGGACTGATGTTTCGGATAGGCAAAACCCCAATGGGTTTATCTCGGATATGAAAGGACATGAACCGGTATTGGCCTTTAATCGATCCAAAAAGTTGCTTTACACAGCATTTGGGATTGGAAATCAGGATGATACTGAATGCAGAGAGGACTGCCGCGTTAAAGTAAAAAAATGGGACGGTAAAAGGTGGACTGATGTTTCAGACAGGCATTTTGTTAATGGGATCATAAGCGAAAATAACGGAACAGAGGTTGATATTATCGCATCAAAGAAAGATGACTCCATGTTCTTTGCTTTTGAGGATATTGATAATGGCAATCGCATTAGGATAAAAAAATGGGACGGTGAAAAATGGACTGATGTTTCAGATAATTTTCATAGAGATAATACAGCTACCGATATTCCCGGGTTCAGCCCTTCACTGGGAATTGATGACAATGACAATTTATTTTTGGTTTATACCGGCTCAGATAATGACAAGACATATATTACAAAATGGAACGGCTCTAATTGGGAAAGAGTTGGAAATGGGGTTGTATCATCCGGCAGAAATGTAGAAAGCTGCGTAGTTGTTGATAAAGATAATATTTTTGTGGCCTATTCTTACTTCAAAGAAAACGTAAAAGTCCTGAAAAGTAAAAAAAGTAAGAATGGGGTAAAAGAATATTTTGCTGAAAGTGACAAATGGAGAGTAAGGGTGGAAAGATGGAATGGTGAAAAATGGATAGCGCTATCTGATGATGATAATATTGATGGTTTTATTTCTCAAGGGAACGGAAAAGGAGATCCTTCAATGGCAATATACCAAAATGAATTGTTCATTTCCTTTACTGATAAAAAAATGGGTTACAGCGCTAGAATAAAAAAATATAAAATACAAGAATAATTGATATCAATAACTTAATAAGCGATTCTTATATAAATGTTCACTATAAAATTACAAGATCATCTTCAACGAAATTGGAGTATCTACGTGCTATGTATAATTATTTTAGCGGCCTTTTTCGTCCGATCAGCCAATTTCCACGATTGGCTATATTTTAAGGCGGATCAGACAAGAGACGCGACTCATTCACGATCAGCGCTTAATAATGGCCCTGGCGAGCTGCCACTTCTTGGTCCAAAAGCGGGAGGAACAAGACTTCATTTGGGACCGGTGTATTATTATTTTCAATATTTTTCTGCTTTGGTCTTTCAAAGTGCCCAGCCTCATATTTTCGCACTACCGGATCTTATCTTTTCAATTTTAACAATTCCGCTTTTTTATTATTTCTTACGCCAATTTTTCTCGAAAGAAATAAGCTTGCTTACAATAACAACATTTTCTTTCTCCTATATACTGACCCAGTATTCCAGATTTGGATGGAACCCAAATTCAGTTCCGTTTTGGGGGCTGTTATTTGTGTTAAGCGTATATAAAGCCGCTACTATTCAGAATAAAAAAACAGCCGGGTGCTGGCTTCTATCCGCGGCAGCCGCGTATTCAGTTGTGAGCCAGCTGCATTTCGTGGCGCTGGCCGGTTTCCCTATTGTCGCCGTTATATTTTGGCTGTTTTGGAGGCCAAGAAAAATTCCATGGAAATTTTGGGTAGGCGCTGTTCTGATCGTGCTGGTTATGTACACCCCCGTTATCATTAGCGACATTAAAAACAAAGGAAATAATCTTGAACAGTTTCATTATGCGATCAAGCACAAACCTCAAGAAAGAAGCGCTCCTGATGCCGTAAGAAAAATGACAGAATTATACGGGGAATTCTACGTGCTTACCGTAACATCATTAAATGACAAAGAACTACCAATCATTTCAAGCATCGGTACTTTTTCTGTGTTAGTGTCTTTTATTGTGTTAACACTGCTAGTTTTCGGCAAACTGCCACAATTTAAGAGTGTTAAGCATAACCCATTCTTAATAATAGTGCTTATTTGGTTTCTATCTTTTACAATTATATATTTCCAGCTCGCTTTTAGCTTAGATCGTAATCGTTATTGGTTTCCGACAATTTTTATCCCGTACATTTTCCTTTCAATGCTATATGCCGCGTTGTGGAAAATAAAATATAAAAAAATCGGCATTACGCTAGTCCTTACAATTACTTTTCTACTTCTTATATTAAATTTATCAGCCATCGCGAACTGGTATTGCAAACTTCATTCACAACAAAACGTTGACAGATTTTTCAGAGTCATATCCAGCACATCGCTTAAACAAAGAGAATTCGTTACACTAAAAGATCAGGAAGAAATAGCGGCCTATATGAAAAATATTTCAGAGCGTGAAAACAAACAAGCTTGTTTTAATGCGCCGGGAGTTTATTCACCGGCAATTAAATATGTATTTGAAACAAATCATCCGAACTTTCCAATGAAGCGAATCGGCAAAAATATTTCAAAAAATACAAATGGGTGCGTGATCTTCATGGTAGAACTCAGCAGAAAAAATGAAAAGAGCCTATACAAAAAATTCCCTCTGCACATCAATGTCAATATAATCGAAAAGCATCAAGCCGGATTTCTGACGGCGTGGAGAGTAAGTTACAGCGAGAATAATAGTAAGAAGAGTAACGCAAAAAAAACGGAAGCTTCAACAAATAATGCCGCAAAAGACAAGAAAAATTCCAGCGACACAAAACCGATAAAAAAATCCAGTCTTTATTGGAAAGACATTTTCCGATAAAAATAGAATTTTATGCCTTCACAGGTAATTTCCATACTAATTTTGTGGCTAAAATAAAATTGATGGCCGTGGCCGCAATTATTCCAACAGCCGCGGCAATTCGATAATCAAATCCGAAAGATATTCCCAGGCGATAGACGGCAAAATTAAAAGCCATGGCGGCAACAGATACAATGTAGTAATAGGTCACCCTTCGTAAACTTTCCGCTCGCGAAGATGATTTTTTGTCTCCATAAGTAAAAAAGGTGTTTAAAAAATAATTGCTTAGAATCGACACTATTACCGCTGCCAGCCATCCGGTATTTTTATCAACGTTAAAAACTTCAACCGAAAGTGACAGAATTCCGAGATTCACTACTACGCCGCTGAAGCCAACAAGGCAAAACTTGAAAAATCTTCCGGCTTCCGGCACAGTTCTAAAAATATACAAAAGATGCTTAAGAAATTCCAGTCCCTGGGCAAAAGTCGCTTTGCTTTCATTGTCTTCGCGAGCAAGAAACTTATAAGGAATCTCACTGACTTTTCCATGCTTGGTGCGCATTAAAATTTCAACTAGAATCTTAAAGCCTCGCGGCTCGAGAACCGTATCGGAAAGGAGCTCTTTTTTAAAAAGAAAAAAGCCTCCCAGTGGATCTGTTGTTTTTCTGGTAGGAATGAAAATAATTTGAGTGAAATATTTCATTCCGATAGATACGGCCCTTCGATAGATGCCGTATAATGTTTTTAGATCACCCAATCCTTCGGCACTGCCTCCTTTGGCATATCGCGTTGCAACAACAATGTCGGTGTTGTCTCTGGTCGCTTTTTCTAAAAGTTTAGGTACCACTTCAGGGGGATGTTGTAAATCAGAATCCATGCAGCAAATGTATTGGCCATTCGCCTTTTGGAATCCTTTAATAAACGCCGTTGCCAAACCGGTGCGCTCTTCTTTCGGACGATGAACAAGCTGAATATTTGAATTCTCTGCCATTCTTTGCCTAATAATATCCGGTGTATCATCAGAACTGTCATCAACAAATAAGATCTCGTAATTATAATTCGCGTCCCGCAAAGAGTCAAAAAGGCGATCCAAAAGCGGATTTACATTTTCTTTTTCATTAAATGTTGGCAAAACTATTGTAAAAAGCATCTAGAGAATTTATTTTAAAATGTTGCTTTCATTTGCTAAAATGTCTTTTAACCAAAAATTCAATACTTATTCTTTTTTGCCGAGTTCAATATCAATTTCATCATCGCTTATCTTGAAGATATCTCTCCAAAATATTCGTTTTGTCTTCTTTTTCTTTTCAGAGATGTCCACTGATAACTTTTCTTTTGGCACAGGTACTCTTCCCGGATCAACTTTCATTTCAAAAACAATCAACTGACCAAATTGTTTTGATGAGGCTATTTCTGAATAATCCTTCACTTTGTCAGAGACAGACTTGAATCCGCCGGATACTCTATTTATAGCAAAAATGTATTCATGGTCGACAAGATCACTTGGTTTGCTTACACAATCATACTTTAGATTTGGATCACTTTTCAGATAGAGCAAGTACTTAATGGGAAGTACGTATTCAGGCTTTGCGTAATATAAAATATCATCGCTCTTTCTGCTTTCATAAATATATTCAACGACTTGCTCAAGTTGTCCAAGCGTGACCCCATCTTGATTCTTGAGAATATACGTTCTTCCGGTTTCAGTTGATCTAACTTGAGATACTGCATTTTCCCTAAACCACACATAGGTACCATAGAAATTTAGAAATAAAATCGATATCACAACCGAAAAAATTATTGGATAAGAGCGTTTTTTCAGTTTTTCTTTAAAAAATGAGAACCATAGAGCAAAAAAGATATACGGGATCGGGAATACAATAACAAAAAATCTTGGTCTGAGCTGATATGACATTGGGATCGTAACCAAGAAAAATACGACTGTCCAAATAATCACTAACGTTAAAAAATTTCTTTTTACCTTTGTCTTTTCTCTTCGTCTTTTTATCACTGCAAGAGCTATCCCTAAAATGATAAAAGCCGTTCCGAACCCGACAGGAACCGGATCGGCTTTTTTTCCATGTTGATGGCGGAATGAAGTAATTAAAAGATAATAGTGTTTTGGCTGTTCCCGAAGATTGCGAATGATCTTCTGTCGTAATGTTTTGTTTTTTCTCGGTTTTTCGCTAAACGCGCCGATGAAATTTTTCGTATTGCTTCCATGCGTTACAACGTCACTAATGATCACCGGGGTATAAGTAATACCAAACATCATGAAAACGACCAATACATAAACCGCAAATTGTTTGGTTAATATTTTTTTACAGGAGAGAACAACTTGTTTCGGATTCCAAAAATTGTTTATTATGAAAAAAAATATAACTGATATCGCCGCCAGAGAAAAGAACGCGAAGAAATGGTATTGAGACGCAATTGAAAGCGCCAGCGCCCACAATCCAAGCCAAAGCATTTTCTTTTTTAGGCTTTGGTCTTTTTCTGTGAATCGAAGCAGTCCGTAAAAAGACAAAAGAGTGAAAAAGGGAACTGAATTCGGATTCCAAGAGAATCGTGAATATTGAATGATCAAGAAAGAAAATGCGTACAAAAGAACACCTAAAAGCGCATTGGATCTTGAAAAATTAAGACGCAGAAAAAAATAAAGAAGTGGAATTGTGAGAATTGAAAATAACAGATCCGGATAAGCAAATAC
>DAOUPS010000086.1 GCA_030626045.1 bacterium
AGATCAGTTAAGAATCAAAGAATGCTTGTGGCAAGATATGAAAAAATGCATGGTTAAGTAGCTATATATCTTTGCCATAGCATATGATGCACACTTTATTGGCATGTTTTTTTATTGGTAAATTAAAATAGTGTGATATAATGTGATACTGATTAATTAAGGTAATATTCTGCAAAAATGGATCAAAAAACATTTGAAAACTTTACAAATCAATATGAATTGTCAAAGACTCTGCGGTTCGAGTTGAAGCCGGTAGGAAAGACACAGAAAATGTTGGAGGAGAATAGTGTGTTTGAAAAGGATAAATTTATACAAAAAAATATCAGGAAACTAAAAAATATTTATTATATTAGAGGAAATAATTATCCAAAAAATAAAAAAAAATGAACATTCCAGTATGAAAAAAGATCTACTTAAACAATCTTTTCAAAAAACTATTCGATCTTTTAAAATTTCCTTGCCGACAATGCTCGGAATTTTACTGTTAATCGGTCTTTTAAATACCGGCTGGCAAGGGTATTACGAGCGTATTTTTACCGGCAATGTGTTTTTGGATCCATTAATCGGCGCTTTAACCGGCAGTGTCTCTTTCGGCATTCCAATAGTAAGTTATGTTGTCGGCGGGGAATTGCTGGAACAAGGAGTCAGCTTGCTGGCGGTAACGGCCTTTATAATGGCTTGGGCCACTGTCGGCGTGGCTATGCTGCCGCTGGAAGCCAAATTTTTGGGCTGGCGGTTCGCTTTGGTCAGGAACGCGGTTAATTTTGTTTTTGCCATTGTGATCGCAATTTTAACTGTTTATACGATTTAGGACAATGAACAACCAAACAAAAAAACAAAAATTAAGCGGCGGCACCAAATTCTTGCTGGCAATTTTAGCTTTGTACGCAATCGCGGCGTTGTTTAATTTTCAATTCGTTTTTGAATCTTTCCTGGGGTTTTTGCGCATGTTGGTCCGTATCACCCCGATATTAATTGTAGTATTTTTTATTATGGCGGGAGTCAACTTTTACTTCACTCCCCCAAAAGTTAAGAAATATCTGGGACATGGTTCCGGCTTTAAAGGATGGCTGTACGCCGTCATTTCCGGAATTTTGGTTTCCGGTCCGCCATATATATTATTTCCGCTTTTAGGAGAATTAAAAGAACGCGGAATGAAAAATTCTCTGCTGGCTGTGTTTCTATACAATAGAAATGTAAAAATACCATTTTTGCCGGTAATGGTATTTTATTTTGGCTTAAGTTTCACTGTTGCCGTTTCCGTATTTATAATTTTCTTTTCTATTTTAAATGGTCTGTTGTTGGGTTGGTGGGTGAGGGATGATAAAAAAGTTTTCAGTAAAGCAGGCTGATTATTCCCAGTTTTATCCGCAGAAAAAAACAGTGAATGCCGTATGCGTGAGCGTGCGGAGCTTCATTTTTTCTTTATGCTCAGACCCCAGCTTTCTCTGATAAGCTCGCGGGTTTTTTCTATCTCTTTTTTTTCGGGCAAGGGAAGTGTTTCCATTACTTTTTTGAGCTGGGCTTGATTGAGCTTTAGAACCGTGTCCCACAGATCTTTTTTCTCAAGGATTTTTTTGAGTTCGTTCTCGTTGTAGGCAAAAGTTTGGCGATGTGTTTTCGCGACAATTTTATTTTCTCCAAACAGCCGCCCAACATCTTCTTGTTCCATGATCTCAAGAATTTTTTTCTGAAGCTCGGCGGCTTTCCCCCGTTCGATTTTCGCGTTTTCCTGTGCTTTCAAATATTTCTCGATGATTTCTTTTTGCTGTTCATCATCAAGCGTCTCTTCTTTGAATTTGTGCTTCCACATGGGGCAGATCTTCTGGTGTTCGCACCAGCCGCACAAAGGGCTCATGATAGCAGGGAAGTCCGAATCTTTAATTTGATGAATAATTTCTATAACCTCCTCTCGTCCCTTTTGAAGTTCTTCCGCTGTCTTAGTGGAACTTAATCTTGCCGAATGTCTCAAGAAATACAATGATAAATTAATATTGTCAAGGTTACTTTCTTCTTTTGGATAACGCTTCAAAAAAGCCAGAAGGTAGATCAATAACTGCAGATTGTTGTCAATTGACTTTTGCGGCGGCATTTTTTTTGAGGTCTTATAATCAATGATCTCATAGCCTTCATCTGTTTTATCAATTCGATCAATAATGCCGGAGACAAAATGTTTTTCTTTCGACTGGCCATCTTCAAGTTCAATGACAAATCGCGATTCAAGATCAACAATTTTTGCCATGGCCGGGTCATTTTTCTTATAGTATAGCTGGATAATGTTAATGCCTTGCGCAAAGGCTGACCGCTCATCTATCTCATCATCGAAGACATCGGGATTCCAATGGGTCGAAAAGTGGTTCAGAGCCTCCTTGAGGGATGGATTGGTAAATCCTCCGGTATGGATGAATTTCATCGTATCGTGAATAAGCGTTCCAAATACGGCTTCAGGAGATCTTTTGGCTTTGATCCTGTCGACTACCTGAAATTTGTATTTCAGCGGGCATGTTTTGAATGTATTGAGCGCGGAGAAGGAAGTATTCATAAGATTGTTAGGATGATTTACGACTTGCAATTTTCTAAAGCTCGAAAGGGAAGCAGTATGGCAGAAAAGAAACATTATTGTTTTTTTATGTCAATGACAACCCCGTATAACTTTATATCATCATAGCACAGCCATCCCATATCGCGCGAGTCGAAAGAATTGCTTTGGTTGTCGCCCAGGACCCAATAGCAGCCGTTTTTATCGATATCATACAATCTCTTGGTAAGAATTTCATCAGAAGAGATGCTTGGACAGGTCTGGCAGGAAAAAACAATGATGTCACCCTGCTCAGGTTCTCGTTTTGGATCCACGGTTAACTCGTTACCATCAAACAGTGTCGGTTCCATGGAATTGCCGGTTCCCAGAAAAGTATCATACCGGCTTGAAGGTAAAAAATAAAAGCCGACTATTAAAAAAATTACAGCGACAACAAACACGATTAAATAAAATCCTTTTGAAAAGTCTCCTTTATTCATATATGCATAAAAATGGGGAAGATGGGCGAGATTGTATTATGGTGAGATATGAATAACATACGAACTCTCCATATCTCGCATATTAGTTATAAAACGGCATAAGGGAGGATAAGCACACAACGTCGCACAATGTATATTATGCGACTCAGCACTCCGCTTCACAGTATTATTGGTATTTTATTGGTATTTGCAGCGCACTATGCCCAGAACTGATATTCGGTAATGACTGCCCTATATTTATATCATTTACATCGTCTATATTAAAACTGGGACAATTGATCAATATCTAGTGCTACCTACCTACCTGTGAGTTTTACTCAAACTGGTAACTTTCAGCTTGGTCTTGCTGAATTTTGTTCAGATTAGTTTCAAACTGTTTCATCTGATTATTTACTTGATCCTCGACTTGTTTTACTTGATCCTCAGCTTGTTTTTTTGTTTCAACCGCAGTCTGATAACGGTTTGAATAATAAGTACCCGCTAAAACCATAATTATTGCCAAAGCAATCAATAAAATGATCAGTGCAAACCCGTTTTGATCCTTGTCTTTTGTAAATTTAAGGTTTTTCATGTTGCGACTTGGTTTGGGAGCAGTTATAATAAATTTTTTATTATAACTGGTTCTTAAGCATCTTGAGATGCTTAAGAACCAGTTTCTGTCCACACTTTTACTCATAAAATATATTGGTTCCGTTCCGCTTCCCTTCCTGATAAATAGATCCGGGGAAGCATTCGCTAACGTTTTTTATATATCAGCATTTGATCAACCGTTACCGAACTATTATAAATTGCGCCGATAAGTTCTTTTGTTGTTTCTAAATACAGATTCGGGCCAAAAAGCGGATCGTGCACGACATAATGGCCCTTTTTGTCTCTTCCATGAAT
>DAOUPS010000064.1 GCA_030626045.1 bacterium
CTACTATGGTTAAAAAGATCTCTTTTAAAGAAATCATGAATCCGAGAGCGAACAATATTGCCCAGGCGGCCGGAAGCAATGGAAGCGCCTTATGGTTGTGCCGTTGGTTTGGATCACCATGAACAAAGAACGCTCCAAAATGATAGGCCAAACTTTTTGAGAAGGCCTGAACGGAGCTCATATCTGGCGTGTTCAAAACGGATACTGCACCGCTTCGACCGGTAAAATCTCCCGGATGGTTGTAGAAATAAACGAAGAGCGGTAAAGCGGTAATTAACGCTGAGACAATAAATACCAAGGCCTTTTTCCAATAATACTTAAAGAATTTAGCGTTGAGAATGACCAAAAAAGCCAGGACAATAAGGAAGATAAGCGGCACAACCCGGAAAGAAATATAAGAATGGAGGCCCAGTCCGGTTAACAATCCGCTAGCGGCAAAATACCAATATTTTTTTGTCCGAAGGCCCCTGTAAAAAAAGAAAAAGATCCATACCAAGAACAACGGTACCATAATTCCGCGATAGGCAAGGCGTGAGAAGTTTAAATGCCAAAATGAAAAGGAGAGCATAAAAGTTCCCATGATCGATGCCAGCCATGAAAGGCGCAGTTCTCGTGCGAGGAAAAAGAATCCCACAAGAGTCAATGTTCCAAACAGCGCACTGGCAAAACGAACACCAAAGTTATTAACCCCGAAAATTTCAAGAAAGATCGATATGGCATTGATATACAATCCTTCACGGCCATTATTGTCGGAATAGAATACACGATATGTTCCAGTCTGGTTTGCGTGTAATGCGTCAATGCCGTTATAAGCTTCATCATATTGCAATCCCGGAGGAATAGTTTGCAGCTGCCAAATTCGAAAAAACGCGCCAAGAATAAAAAGCAGGCTTGCGACTATCGTTACAAGCAGAATTTTTTTATTAAGGCGTTTTATTTTTGTTTTGCACATGTCGTTATATTGGGTCTCCAAGCAATTGGCTTTATTGTATCGTGTTTGGTTGGTGTTGTAAATGAACCATGATATAATCGTAAGTGAAAACGCAGAATAATTATTACGGAACATATCGCATTGTGTCAGTCTTTTTGTTTGTCTATAAAGGAAGCAGTCCCATAAAATAAGTTATCACTATGAATAAACAATCTATCGGAGATCAACTTATTAGTCAGGTAGAAAAGATAGAACATACCGAAAATATCGAAGATTCAAGTAAAAAATCAGAACTTGCAAAAATGATCAAAAGAACGGCTAATAATATAGAAGAAAAACCTGAAACGAGCAAGCAGGCGCTTGATGCAATTTTCTCTGGAGAAAATATAGACACATATTCCAAAAGAGGGCGGGGCGCCGGCGAATCGCTTCAACGGTATCGGCAGGGCATTGAGCGGGAAATTGGAGAAGATGGAGCTTGCGATTTAAAATCAGTGAAAGAGGCCGCAGAAAGGTTTTTTAAAAAAAGTCCGGAGAAAAGGAACACGAAAGTAGGCAGAATAGTTATTGAAAATCTTGAGCAGTCTAATGCCGGAACAAATCAACAGGAACATTCCACCGTTGAAATTTCCCAGACAGAAAAGAATAAAGAAGACAAAGAAACGATAACCGGAGTTCCCAAGACTGTCGATGAATTTGAATCTTTAGGATATAAAATAAGTGATGCAACGAATAAATTTTATTACAACAACGAAGTAATTGGAATGGATTTAGAAATTACCGGCTTCGATCCTGCAACTGGGAGAGTAAAAATAATTTGCCACGATCATCTTAAAGTTAGTGGGCAGGAAGAGGGGCGAAATATAATAGTTCTTGGTGAAGAAGCCGGAGAAGCCAGCCAGAAAGATGTTGCGTTTGATCATTTTGCGGAGATGATGAAAAGATATGTCGAGCAGGGAAGCCAGAGAGATGAAGCAGCTACAGAAAAAAAAACAGCGGAAAAAAACGATAATGGCCTAGAGATGTTGAAAGGGAAGTTATTCAGAAACAAAAAAGGAGAAAAAATAAAAGTGCTGGAATCCGGTCCTTTCGAAAAAGGAGGAACACGTGTTAAAAAAGGACAGGTGCTGATCCGCATGGAAACACCTGAAGAAACTGATAAAGGAAGGCGAATTGTGAAAAAGTTTCGCCCCGTTAAAATTGAAAAACTTCAGAAATTACTTAAGGAAGGAGAATATCGGGAAGTAAATACTGCAATTCGCATCGGGACAAAAGGAACTGTATGGAAAAAAGGCGAAGAAATGTTTGTTGTTGCCAATCATTATCGCGGTTCGAAAGAAAAAGCTCACAAAATTGCTGTTCAGTTTTCAGGCGGCAGAGAGGAGATAATGGATTTGGGTGAGCTGAAAGAAAAAATTGATTCTGAAGGGTGGATCAGGGAAGAGAAACCAAAAGAACAGAAAGAAGAGATTAAAGAAGAAGCTGAAGGCGCTGAAATCAGTAAGCCGGAGGAACAGCGAGAAAAGGTTGAACTTGACGATGGCGAAAGAGAAACCATAGATAAAATTTTTTCACCTTACGTAAGGCAGTATATTGGAGAATTGAATGATTTTTCGTGGGGGGAGGGATATACATCCAAGCAAAATACCCAACTTCAGAAAATTGAAGAAGAAAGATTTTGGGGCAGTGTCCTTCCTTCCCGCATTTCAGAGGCAAAGTTCATTCGCGAGGAGGCGATTCTGTCAGCAGTCGATTTATTAAGGGAAAATGTTGAAAAAGAAATAATAAGCGAACAGCCGCAACAATAATTTTCTAAATCTTTCGTGCGTTTGTAGAAAAGATGGGAACTTTCAAACCTCAACAATTTAAACCGCAAAAGGCGGAGCTGGATCTTCAAAAAAGGATCGAAGAAGAGCGGAAAAAGAGAAGCCAAGAAGCTGAATCTGACAGCGATGTCCATGAATTGGCAGATGATAGAACAGAAGATGCAAAACAGGAGGAATCTTTGGATAGTTCATCGGTTGTAGATACCGAACAGCAGAAAAGCGATGACAGTATTAATGAATTAATAAAAGAAGGAGAAAGTGTGCGCGAAGAACTGCTTAATGATAAGCGAAGGTACGAAGAAAAAGGGGACATAGACAGCAATGAATATAGAGGAATTTTGAAAAATTTGCAGAGTATTAACAATGAACTTGAAAGAATCCGTTCACAGGGCGATAAGGACATCTCCAAAGAGCCGGAAGGACAGCCGGAAGGGCAAAAAGTTGATGCCACGGAAGAAGCAGGATTAATTGATGATGAAGCTGCTGAACAGGAATTGGCAGATAGAGTGGGGGGCCATAACCAGGAAGAATTCGAAGAGCAGACTCGGTCAAAACAGGAATTTGAAAATATAGCTGATGATGAAGTTGCCGAGTTAGAATTGGCAGATAAGACTGAGGAGTATGGAAAAGAAGAACCCGTGGAAAAAATCCCTTTGGGTGAAGCTACACAGGAAACTGCTGTTGAAGAAACTTCTTCAGGTGAAAAGGGACAAGAGGCAGCCGCGCCAGAAACTAACGAAAACGCGGAACCGAGCGAAGATCAGTTGCGCGTCAATGTTGAACAACGACATGGCGCGTATGTTGATAAACAGCGAAAGTTTACTCAGGCCAAAAACAAAATTGGCATGATGGGGCGCATTCGCCAAAAGCTTGGTCTGGCAGGTGAAGAAAAAAAAGATAAACTGAATCAACTAAAGAGAGAATTTGACAGAGCCAAAGTGGAACTGGCTGAAGCCGAACACTCTTTTAGTGAGAGGCACAAGGAATACACAAGCTTTGTGACGAAACGCAAAAAAGACGAACTTATTAATGAACAGAAGAAAACGTTAAAAAGCGGCGGATGGAGTGAACAAAAGATCAATGAGTACACAGAAAAAGAATACAAAGAAAGCGAAGCATTCCAAAACGCTATCAAGGCTTTTGTCATTGCTGAAAAAACAGTCACCATTAAACGTGAGAAAGATATTGAAGGAGGAGGAACGGAAGTTGTTACGGAAAAGGTCAGTCTATTGGAAGATATGAACGAGAAATTGAAAGCTGTCAATAACGCGAAAATGGAAGTACTGAATGAGAAGGATAAAAATATCCTGCAGAAAAGTTGGGATTGGTACAGAAAACTTCCAAAGAAACAAAGAATTGTGCTCGGTGTTGCGTTTGTAGCGCCGCTTTCCGCCGGTGCGGCTCTGGTCGGAGGCGCGACAACGAGTGTCGCACTGGGAGTGGCCTCTCTGGCAGGCGGGAGAAGGGTTGTCAGTTCGCTTGCCGGCGCCGTTGCCGGTGGATACGCGTTCAAAAAGACCAAAGAGTATCTTTCAGGAAAACAAGAAGAAACAGAAAAGAAAAGGGAAAATAGAATGGCCAAGGAATAGGCGGGAAAAGAGAAGATCGATCTGTATAAATTTATGAAAGGCAGATTGGCGCAAGAAAAGAATGATAATTACAAAAGTCTCGCGGCAGCAGGAGTTGCCGGATTTGCTGTCGGCGCCGGAACAAGAGGATTGTTCGCGATAGCGGACATCAGCGATATTACAGGGAATGATATTGAAAAACCTGGTGTGCCGGAAGCTGGAGCTAATAATGCAAACTTTGATGAAGAAGTAGCACGCATTTTGGAAGCTAATAAGGGACTGAAAAGAGAAATGATCGCAGGAGCTCTTGCGAAAGCGCAAGAAAATGACGGTGTAGCAAGAATTTTCAGGGGAGAGGGCGAAAAATTATTTATTGAAACATTCAACTCTGAACAAGAGATGAATAAATTGCATCCTATTTCACCGGAAAGAGTTGTAAAAACTTTCGATTTTTCAGAAAAAAATTCTGTTAGCGAAACAGCTGAGGAATCTTTAGGAGAAGACGCAGAGGTGAAAAAAGGAATAAAAGAGAAAATATCCGGCTCGGTACATGAAGAATCAGAACCGCAGTCTAAAGCGGTTGAAAAAGAAAATAAACCGGAACCAGTTAAACCGGAGGAGTCTGAGCCAAGTGTTGACAAAGAAACTGAAACACCGACTGAACCGGAAAGATCTGAACCGGAGTTTAAAAAAAAGACACCTTCCCGAACGGATCATAGAGAAACTATAGAAAAGTCTGAGCCGGTAGTTGAGCAGGTAGATCTGGGAAAAGAACAAAAAAACGGTGCGGTTGACACAGAAGCACCGGAGCAAAAAACGCCGGAGCAAATTGTGGTTGATGTTGAAAATGCGCGTAAACAGGGCAAAATGCCATCGCTTAAAGAAATGAGAGAATATAAGCACGCGAAGATTGCTCTGGCTAACCAAGAACTTATGCCAGAGACTGATCAAGCAGGTGGCGTTGAAGAAAATGATGCGGAGAAATCTACTCAAGCGCCTGAACAATCTCCTGAACAGTCTCAAGCTAATACTCCGGAAGAAAATATTCATTCAGGAATTAATGAACAGATCGAACCACCGGAAGAAATGTCCA
>DAOUPS010000026.1 GCA_030626045.1 bacterium
AGTGGCTACTCAAGTAATTAGCGAATCAACCAGCGGTAAAGACGTAACAGAGCAATACATCGATTTACAAGCGCAGTTAAAAAACAAGCGGGCCGAGGAAAAAACTTTTGTTAAGATTTTAGATCGAGCTGGGAAAATTGAAGATGTGCTGAAAGTCACCAAAGAAATTTCTCGAGCAAGGGGAGAGATTGAAAGACTAGAAGGCAGAATAAGATATCTGGAGTCTCAAACCGATATGTCAACAATTACAGTGAGTTTAAGCGAGGATATTGAAATAACTCCTGTCGGCGAAGACTGGCGGCCATGGCAAGTAGTGAAAAGTTCGGTTAAGACCTTGATCAAAAATGCACAAGGATCTATTGACAACCTGATCTATTTTATCGTCGTGAAAATTCCTTCCATTATCGTATTCTTGCTGATCTTGTGGATGGTATATTGGATTGGGAAAAAAGCTTATGAAAAAATGAAAGCTTAAAATTTACATGAAATTATTTGGTAAGTTGAAATTATTAAGTGAACTGTTTGTTGTGGTGGACAGTTCACTTTTTTATGTCAAAATATAAAATATCCGAAATGTATTTTTGCAAAAACGATCTTTTAGCTCAAATAGAACGTTCTGGCAAGTTTCATTCTAAAACTTTGCCCCAAATACTCGAGGTTATGACATTTGACCCGCTTAAGCGGACTGCGACAGAAGAGGGTTTTCAAACAGATTCCAACCAGTCCGGTTCGGGAACAGCGCTACATTAGCAATTATATGACATACAAAACGGAAGCAATTATCTTAGGATCATTTGACGTCAAACAGTATGATCGCGCATATACTGTTTTGTCGAAAGAGAAAGGGAAGATGTTGGTTCTTGGCATAGGCACGAGAAAACCAAAAGCAAAGCTGGCGTCCGGACTTGAACCAGTCACAAAATCAGAAATTTTTTGTATAAAAGGCCGGCAGTTTGATCGCGTTGCAGGTGTTATTATCAACGATCAGTATCCGAATTTGAAAAAAACCCTTGAAGAATTGGTATCTGTAAGAAAATGCTTAAAGATCATCGAGGATATTTTGCCTGAAAACGAAGTATTTACAGAGGTCTATGAAGCCCTTGATATTTTTTTGAAAAAAATTGATAAAAGCCGTATTTCAAAAAAGAGATCAAATCAAGATCAAAAAACGTTAATTTCACTTTTACGCGTTGCTGTTATTTGGAAAGCGGCGGGCTATGCCGGCTACAAGCCGCGTGTCTTTCACTGTGTATCTTGCGGAAAACGAATAATAAGCGGTGAGAAATACAAATTTATAATTCCTGCTGGAATTTTATGCCAAGATTGCTGTTTTAAAGATTCCGGCTTGAGTATTGAGCTGTCAGAGGATGCGGTTAAAATTCTTCGGATATTTTTACATAAAAAACCGGATATTGTAGAAAAAATACATACTCGGACATCGGTTGCCCAAGAACTGGAAAAAATATCAGTATTATTTCTGCAGCATATTCTTAACAAGAAAGTGCATTTTTAAATAGCAATAAGCATTTGAAAGATTTCTGTTCAGTTCTTTTAATTAATTACTTTTTTTGCTATAATAGTTCTGATACGAGTAATTTGTTCATAAAAACAAAAATGAAACTTGGCAATCTTTTTAAAAAGCTTTATCAGCGAAAAAATAAGATCGAGGACCGCAAGCTCGCAGATGATTTTTATGATCCGCTGAAAGAAAAACAACCGAAAGACAAATTTGAAAAATTCGAAAGCAAGGTCTTGGATAAACAAGCGGGAGAAGACATCTCTGATGAGCAACTTAGAGAGCGAAATAGAAAATTTTTCGTTTTTGGTGCTATTATTATTGGTATTTTAGTTGGTATGGTGGTGATCATCGTTTTATATTTTAGGTTTATCGGCAGTGCGTTTTTAGAAGAGCGCATAGAAGTCATTATTGATGGTTCTGATTGTGTACGAAGCGCGGAAGAAAGTTCGTATAAGATCACGATGGTAAATTCCAATAGAGTCTCTTTGCAAAATGTGAAGTTGCGGCTAAGCTATCCTGAAAATATGGTAATTGCCGAGCAGCCGTTTATCCAAAAACAAGGATTTAATAATTCGAAAATTGACGTTGGCACTATTCCGGCTAAAGGAAAAAAAGAATACGAAGTAATTTTTAAACCATTTGGCCCAAGGGACCGTCAAGTGTATCTTAATGCTTCGATGTTGTACCAGCCAAAGAATTTTAATAGCACTTTCGAAAGAAGTGTTCAAAAGAGTATTATTATTAAATCATCACCGGTAGTTTTAACAATAATTCCGGTAAAACAGGCGGCTAGTGGAGAGGCGGTCAGCATTGATTTGATTATAAAGAATGAAAGTTCAGCTTCGTATGAAAATCTTGAGCTGAAAATTGATTATCCGGAAGGTTTTATATTTGACAAAAGTGAACCTGTACCAACGAAAGATGAAAGAATTTGGAAAATTTCGAGTTTTGGTTCAAAAGAACAGGTAAAGATCAGTATTTCAGGGACAATTGAAGGGCCGATAGATTCTTTAAAAAGATTTCACGCCGTGGTTGGTGAGCCGAGAGAAAGTGATAATGACTTTCTAACATATACTGAAAACGAAGGCATTATTAGGATTATCCCGAGTAGAGTCCAGCTTATTGTTAATCAGGGTCCGGAGGCGGTGTATCCTGGTAAGGACGTATGTTATAAAATAACTTTCAAAAATACTTCAGATGTTGCGCTTCGAGATCTAATAATTTACCAATATATTGATATCGACTCTCGCTTACTCATGAAAAAAAGAGTAAAAGCGATAGATGGTTATTATGACAGTGAAAAAAATGTTATATTTTGGAAGGCATCCGATGTTCCCGCTCTTAAAAATCTTCAGCCAGGCGAAGAAGGATTTGTAAACAGCACAGTGCCGATATCAGAAAACGTGCCGATGAACAACGAAAATGATAAGAATTTTACTCTTACGTCTTATGCTGAAATAGAAAGTTTAGATGTTGATTCTTCTTTATGGCGAAACAAACGTATTCGTTCAACTGAGAAAGAAATGAAAGTGCACTCAAAAATGATCCTGAACGTATCTGCCGCGTATAATGACGGAGAATTGCCAAACAGTGGTCCGGTTCCTCTTAAAGTTCAAGAAGAAACAACCTTTACCATCAGATTTTCAATTATGAATACATCAAACGATCTTAAGAATGTGATCTTAAAGACCAGCATGCCGTCTGGTATTATCTGGAAAGAAAGCTATCTTCCTGAAAATGCCGGTGTCGAAATTAATACTAGAAGCAATGATATTAAATGGGTAGTTGGTACTGTTGATGCCGGAATCGGGTTTATTGAACCAGTTAGAACTCTTGCGTTTCAAGTAGGCGTTCGTCCGTCTGCGAACCAAGCCGGAAATGAGAGGAAAATTAATTTGTTGAAAGCTATTGATATTACAGCGCTTGATTCTTTCACTGGAGCCGAAGTATCATATCATTTTAAGAGTATTCGTCTTATTGATGTAAGTGATATTGATCCGAGTATAGAAGAATGATTTGTTCAACAGTTCTCTAAAGATAAAAATAGCAAATTATTTTGTAAATGTTTACTATAAAGTCAGTTAGTGGCGGGTTTCGAAAAGGAAAATTGCAGACAAGGAGCGGAGTTCTCGACACTCCGCTTTTTATGCCGATTGCGACTAAAGGAGCAGTGAAACATATTGGTCCTGAGGAAATTCAGGCAATCGGATACGAGCTTATTTTGGGAAATACTTATCATTTATGGCTTAGACCGGGAGATGAATCCATTAAAGAAGCCGGAGGGTTGCACGCTTTTATGAATTGGAATAAACCAATTTTAACTGATAGCGGCGGATTTCAGGTTTTTTCTCTTGGGGAGCGGGCGCGAAAAAAGTTTGGTATTTCCGGTGTGAAGCTTACAGAAAAAAATGTGGAGTTTACTGATCCGTTAAACGGGTCGTGCCATGCTCTTTCACCGGAAAGATCAATTGAAATACAATTCAATCTCGGTTCGGACATTATTATGTGCTTGGATGAATGTCCGCCATATCCGTGCAGCCATAACGCTGCCAGAATGTCGCTGGAATTAACAACAAGATGGGCACAGCGATGCTACGATCGTTTTCAAATTTTAACCAAAAGATCAACCAACAAAACACAATCTCAAAAACCCCTGTTATTTGGAATTATTCAGGGGTCAATATATGAAGACCTTCGAAGACAATCAACAAAAGAAATTACAGGAATTAATTTTGACGGCTTTGCGATTGGTGGTGTTGCCGTTGGAGAGCCCCGAGAAAAATTACATGAAATTCTTAAATGGGTTATCCCCTTGCTTCCGAAAGATAAGCCGCGTTATTTAATGGGATTAGGCAAACCGGAGGAAATTGCGGCAGCAGTATCTGCCGGTATTGATATGTTTGACTGTGTTATCCCGACGCGCGAAGGGCGCCACGGACGTTTGTTTGTCTGGAATGAAAAATTTCGCGACTCTTCATGCGAAAATATCGTACAGTCCGGCAAGTCGTTTTATTCAACGATTAACATCATGAATGAAAAATTTCGCGACGACTTTTTTCCAATTGATCGGAAATGCACATGTTACGCGTGCACACATTATTCAAAGGCATATATTCGTCATCTTCTTTCTATTAATGAACCTTTTGGACAGCGGTTGGCATCACTGCATAATCTTACATTTTATTACGATCTGATGAAAAAGTTGCGAACAGAGTGAAGTGTATGATATGAATAATAGTGTAGCGCTTAAAGGAATATCTTAAAGAGCTCTTTCATTGATCCGTTCCATTTCTTATAATTCTTAATTATCCTGTTTCAAAAAAGGCTCGTCTTCGCTGTAAACTGAAGCTGTTCACGAACAGCGTGGTTCCGAGCACTCGGGATAAAATTTCCTAACTTTTGCTAATGGAGCTAGCCATGCCGCTCGCGAGCGGCATGGCTAGCTTGATAACAATCCCATGGATTTACAAATCTGTTTTTGTGCGATATTCTATTAGAGAAAGCATTTTACAAGATACAAACACAATGGTTAGTTTTACTCGAAAAAAAATAAGTTCTCATACTCTTGGCGAAAAACTTAGGAAAATTCGGGAAGAAGCGAATGTGTCGCTCAGCGAAATCTCCAAAGTTACAAAAGTTCGAAAAGTTTACCTTGAAATGTTGGAAGAAGAGCGTTTTGATGAGCTTCCGCCGGATGTATATGTACGAGGATTTTTAAATAGTTACGCGAACTATCTTGGCATTGAACCGGAGGATGTTTTTCGCCTGTACAAAAAAGAAAGGGGTATTCAGAAGAACATAAAAAAATTTAAATGTCCCATTCGACGGAACAGGAGATTTCAAATCCCTTCAATTACGATCACGTCCAAATTTTTTGTAATTTCGACATTTGTGATTTTAGTCATGATAATGTCCGTTTATTTTTATCGAGAAGTGGGAAAGTTCTCTGAAAATCCGCGGCTGGCCATTGTCCAGCCGTTGAATAATATTTCAATTGATGGAAATACGGTGGAAATTGTCGGAGTCTCGGAAAAAAATGCTCGTGTGACGATCAACGGACAACCGATATATGTTGATGAACATGGGGAGTTTAAAGAAGTGGTAGGCCTTAAACAAGGAGTAAACGAACTCGAGATAAAAGCGGTTAACAGATTTAACAAAGAAGCGATAAAAAAGATCAATATCTCAGCCAATTTTGATACGAGTAGTGCAATAAATGAAAATGAAGAAAAAGTAATGGGAGTTCAAGACCAGCAAGACAATGATGCAATTAGACTTGGGATACAGATCGAACAAGTTCCGACGTGGGTTTCAATTGAAGTTGATGGCAATATTGTTCAAAGCGGAACAGTGTTGCCTGGATCCGTGCAAGTATTTGAGGGACAAGAACAGATTTCTGTTACTTCCGGAAAAGCCGATAAAACAGTGATAACATTGAACGGAAAGGTGCTTGGATCTCTTGGCGATATCCCTGGTGTTATCCGTGATGTTGTATTCACAAAAAAGACAGAAACTATTCCCGAATCGTCAGTGACAGAACAAAATATTTCCGAGTTAGTAGAGGATAAAAACAAAGAAGATTAAAAAAAATAATTTTTTTATAATAAAATGTAAGTCAGTGTTATATGACAGCAAAACAACAAGAAAAGGAGGAAAAAAAAGAAGTTCAGGAGGTAATAAGCGAGATCAAGCAGAGATTTGGCGAAGGCTCGATCATGAAGCTTGGTGAAATAAAGAAAGTTGATGTTGCCGCAATACCGACGGGATCCCCATCTCTTGATATTGCGCTTGGTATTGGGGGAGTTCCTCGTGGGAGAGTAATTGAAATATACGGACCTGAATCATCCGGAAAAACAACGCTGGCTTTACATATTATTGCCAATGCCCAAAAAGAAGGCGGCGTAGCCGCTTTTGTTGACGCCGAACACGCGCTTGATCCATCCTATGCAAAAAAGATCGGTGTGAAGATCGATGAATTGCTAATTTCACAACCGGATGCAGGCGAACAAGCGCTTGAAATTGTTGAAGCACTGGTTCGGTCAAACGCAGTGGCTGTAATTGTTATTGATTCTGTTGCGGCGCTCACGCCGCGTGCTGAGATCGAAGGTGAAATGGGGGATTCTCATATGGGTCTTCAAGCAAGACTAATGTCTCAGGCGCTCAGAAAGCTCACCAGTATTATAGCCAAGACAAATGTACTGGTTATTTTCATTAACCAAATTAGGATGAAAATTGGTGTTGTGTTTGGAAATCCTGAAACGACCACTGGCGGAAACGCATTAAAATTTTATTCTTCAGTGCGCATTGAGGTAAGGCGCAGTGCACAAATAAAGCAAGGCGATCAAATTATTGGCAATAGAGTGAAGGCAAAAATAGTGAAGAATAAGGTAGCGCCGCCATTTCAGATTACTGAATTTGATATTATGTACAACGAGGGGATCTCAAAAGAAGGGGATATTATTGATACCGGTGTAAAATATGAGGTCATTAAGAAATCCGGATCTTGGTACCAATTTAATGATGACAAAATCGGACAGGGACGCGAGGCTGCAAAAAAATATTTAAGAGAAAATCCAAAAGTTGCAGAAGAAATCCTCAAATTGGTCAAGAAAAAATTGCAAGAGGAAGATCAGACATAAAAAGTCCCCTATAATAAAAACATACTTATAATGCCAACTTCATATTCAGTCGTGTTGATTGCCGCAGCGATAGGAATTGTGCCAGTGTTTTGGTGGCTTTGGCTTATTGCGCGTCGGGATGGTCTCACAATTGGCAATTTAAACTTTTTAATTAAGGTATTTTTTTGCGGAGTACTTACGGCAATTCCGGCCAGCATAGCTGAAATTGTTGTTATTGAAGCAGAAACAGAAAACAAAATTATTGAAGCAATGCAGAGGATTTGGTTTCATCAGCAAACCTTTTTTGCAGTTACTACATTTTTTTCTGCCGGTATCGTCGCATTGATCGAAGAAACAGCGAAAGCGGCCGGTATCGTTGTTTTTTTATTTCGAAAACGGATTGAAACATCGAATGATGGAATGATGTACGGAATGGTCATTGGACTTGCGTTTGCAGTTACCGAAAACGGAATATACTTTGCTTCAGCGCTGCAATCGGAAAGCGGCATAGGATTGTGGGGCATTGTTTTGTTGCGTTTTCTTCTTTCGACGTCTGCTCATATTATCTACTCAGGAATAATGGGAATGTTTCTGGCCGAAGCAAAAATAACCGCGAGAAGTGCCGGAAAAATAATATACAGCACGCTGGGATTTTTAGTGCCAATTATTATTCATTTGACATTCAACTCCTTCCTTGGTTCATCGTACGGCTGGATAATTATTGTTATAATAATAACCGGCTTTGCGTTTATGTGGATGAAGTATGTTCTAAATGAAAAAAAACGTGGAATAAGAATTAGATGAAACGAGAAACTGTTTTCAATATTAATACTGCGGTAGCAATAACCATTGGCACGTTCATTTTTGCCTGGGTCTTTTTCGGTATGCTATCCCCCAAGTTTCATTACACACTAAACTCCTCGGATGCGTATGGCATTACTCTTAATGCAAATCGCATTGATAAAAACGATGTTATATATGTTGCACCGTTATTTGATTATAGATTCAGTTCAATCCATTTAGAGCTTGAAGCAAATAATGTGTTTACTAATGTTCCCCAAAAAATTGATGTCTATAGAGGACATATCTCTTTGCTATATCCTGAAGGTGAAACAATCGCAACGGAAGAAAATTTAGAAACGTATCTCTGGAATGAAAATGTCGGCGCTTTGGCTAATGGAAGGCTGGTGTCTTATAACGAAGCGGTGTATATGATCTCAAATGGCAAGAGGCGCGCTTTTCTTGCTCCAGAGATATTTGAGCGTTTGGGATATGACTGGAATGCCGTTGAAGAAATTGATGGTGATGTCATTAATAAATACGAAAAAGATGAAAGCATTGGTTTTGGCACCGGTCATCCTGATGGTACGGTCTTAAGTATTGATGAGACACTATTTTTTGTAGTGCAAGGGAAGAAATATAAAATTGATAGCATGCTTATTGATGAAGTTACATCTCACATTTCCCCGGTCTTTATACCGGACAATGAATTAACTTTTGTTGGCGAGTGCAAGTTGTCTGAAAAAGTGGATAAATCAATTCACTGCGAGCTTATTCCGTGTAATGTTGATTTGTTGCAAGGGCGCGATTATATTTTTTTCATTCCCCAAGAAGTTATGCAAAACATTATCGAGACTTCAATTGTATTCAAGACATCATGTTGGATGGATAAGCAAGTTGCGCGGGATTCGCTCGCTCGCATTGGACAGATCTTAAAAAATAGATATCTTCCTGATCTAATTCAATGAAAAGCTTTCAAATGAGCAAAAAATTTATAATATATATATATCACGATTACGTTTATGATCTAATGCAGAAGTTGCTTGTTGTTGCCGGAGCGGCGTACATCATGCTTTTCTGCGCTGAAGCAATTTTACCCGGTGTGGTTATTGAAGCTTTTAATATAAATATCCTATTGTTATTTATCATCATTGATGTCAGTTATCTTATTTGGTTTCCAAAGAAAGATTCAGACATTCGAAAGGATATTTCCGTCAAACAATGGATCACAATGGCTGTGTACTGGATCGTAGTTCCGGCCATGATTTTAACGTTAGTTGTTGTCCAATACAAGATCCCGATAGTTATAAGTCTTATTTACGCAGTGTTCGCGATTATCATTGGCAGGCTTTTGTATAAAATGATCTAGTGAAAGTGGAAAAAAACCAAAAAACGAGCGCAAAAGCTCGTTTTTTGGTTTTCAAACATTGCATAACTACTTGACAAAAACCGACTGTTTGTTCTATAATCTAAAACTATTCACAATAATTGCAAATAGAAAACAGAAGGCATTATACTGCTAATGGGCGCGTGGTGAGATCATTTTCCCTCCTATATCTTTCCGCACGTTTCATTGGCAGTATAATGCCTTTTTAATTATACTTGTTGGCTGTTTTTTCAAATCCATTATTAAGTAAAAAGTCGATACTTTCTGATATACGCGGCATAAGATCACGCATTTTTTTCTCTTCTTTCATATCAAAACATGCCAGCACAAAATCATCCGTTTTGGAATTCGTTTTTTTCAAAGAATTCTTTGCGATGCCAAGACGAAGTCGAACAAAATCTTGGGAACCGCACTGCTCAATGATCGACCCAACACCTTTATGTCCAGCCGCACCGGCCTTTTTTGAAAATCGAAAAGAACCCAAAGTAATGTCAATATCGTCGTTGATAACAATAAGATTCTTTAAAGGAATATTATAATAGCTAATAACGGATCGTACCGCATAGCCGGAGCGGTTCATGTATGTTTGAGGTTTAACGAGAATAAGCTTTTTATCTCCAAACTGAAACTTAGCAAATTCAATGTTGTGCTTTCGACTAAAAGAAAAAAGTTCGGCATGGGACGTCTCAACATTTTTTGCTTGAGCGAAGAATTCAAGAATTCGAAAACCAATATTGTGGCGCGTATGATAATATTGTTTTCCCGGATTTCCCAGTCCGACTATGCAATAGAATGTAGAATTCATGGTTACTAAGGGATTGTTTCCAAGCTAGCCA
>DAOUPS010000006.1 GCA_030626045.1 bacterium
AACGGGTATATAATGAATACGCGCAAAAAGGGATCAAAAGGGCGCAAGAACTTTACAGATCAACACAAAAAATAAATTTACCAAGCAAGCTTATTGGATAAGCTAAAATTTAGTATGTTCAATTTAACCACCCCGCTCCGGGTAGGCGGGAACGGGGTGTTTGGATGGCGACGGCAGAGCAAGAATGATAGAACAGGCCCTAACGGAGCGTAATTACCAAAGGAAGAAACAAATAAAAACAGGAAAACGCCGCGAATTTTTATAAAAACAAATGAAAAAAATTGGAATTGATGCCCGTTTTTACGGGCCTAAAAACAAGGGGCTTGGGCGTTACGCGCAAAAATTGATAGAAAACCTTGAATGTATTGACGGAGGGTCCGAAGAAAGGACTTATTTTATTTTTCTCAAAAAAGAGAATTTTGGAGACTATCATCCTCAAAATTCCAATTTCAAGAAAATTGAAGCCGATTTTGACTGGTACTCTTTTAAGGAGCAGGCAGTGTATCCGAGATTTCTCAGTTCTTTCAAGCTCGACTTGATGCATTTTTGCCATTTCAATGTTCCTCTGACATAC
The DNA here is from genome assembly GCA_030626045.1 of bacterium. GTDB lineage: Bacteria > Patescibacteriota > Minisyncoccia > Moranbacterales > DUUL01 > DAOUPS01. The sequence continues at coordinate 575 of DAOUPS010000006.1, forward strand.
CGCCGCCGATTTATTGTTACCGTCCATGATCTCATTCTGTTCCATTTTCCAACTATACGAAGTACAACGCGAAACAAGATATATTATATTTTTAAACTGCTTGCGTATCAAATTGTGATCCGAAGCGCCGTGAAAAGAGCAAAAAAAGTGATTGCAGTATCAAAATTCACAAAACGAGATGTAATGAAGGAACTTCACATTTCCGGAAATAAGATCGCTGTGACATATGAGGGCTGTGACTCTGATCATCTTGTCTCACCGGAGAATGGCGGAGAGATACTGATAAAGTATGGTATAATGAAACCGTATCTGCTTTACGTTGGAAATGCTTATCCGCATAAAAATTTGGAGAGGCTGGTTCTGGCGTATGAAAGAATAAAAAAGCCACTGCCCGAGGTGTCTTTGGTTTTGGTTGGCGGAAAAGATTTTTTCTATTCGCGGTTGGAAAAATATGTTTTGGACAAGAAGATCGGCGGTGTTGTTTTTCCCGGATATGTTCCTGACGATGAGCTTGACGCGATGTATAAAGACGCTGAACTGTATGTTTTCCCCTCTCTCTATGAAGGCTTTGGATTGCCGCCGCTTGAAGCTCTGGCCAGAAATACGCCGGTAGCTTCGTCGTCAAGAACATCAATGCCGGAAATTTTAGGAAAAACTGTTTCATATTTTGATCCGGAGAATACCGCTTCCATGGCACGGACGATCGAAACTATGCTAAAAAAACCCAAAGATGAAATATTTTCCCGGCCGGAAGCGTCAAAACAAGTAAAACTGTTCAGTTGGAATAAGATGGCTCGGCAGACATTGTCGGAATATAAAAAAATAATTTAGAAACAATAACGCGCCTTCGCGCATGAAAAAACATCAAAAAAATATATTACCGCAGATGTTTGACATCAAGCCCGTGGATAAGGACGGGGATGTTGATATGGAAAAGATCTTATCGATCCCGAATGTCATTTCGCTTAAAAAGGATGCCAAGAACAAACAGTTCTCGCGCAGTTCAATGCCGCAAGCGGCGGAAACACACGGCAGGAAAAAGAAAATTTCACGCGATCACACACACGAAATCCGCCATTTCTCCGGCGGAGTGAAATCTGCGGACTTGCCTGCGAGGGCGGATAAAGGTGAAGTGTTCTCATATTCCCACATGGACAAAAAGATCGAGAAATGGATGCGATCAGCAAAAAAGATTGGAAAAGAGAAGAGAATGATCTCTGAAAAAGGCGAAGGATGCCAGCACAGCGGGAGGCCTGATATAAAAGCTGTTCGTGCCGGAACAAAAAAAGAGAAAGATGAAAGAGAACATTTAAAGCCTAACATTACCGAAAGCAGGCAATTTATATCAGGCTCTGAATCGCAAGCTGTGAAAGATCTTAGGGGTGAAGCTATATTAAATGAAAAAACACAGAGAAGCGCTGGAAAAAAGAAAAAAAGCCAGAAAGTATTTTTACCGTCTTTATTTTTAAATTATAGAAAAATTCAGGCTCTTCAAGGCGGCTGGTTTCAATGCGTTGGAAAGCCGGCGCTTTCTTTTGCAGCCATTGCCATAATGATGACCATATCGTTTACCGGTTTGATCTACACTTCGTATGGCTTTCAAATTAAAAATGACGTTCAGGTTCTTGGTGAACAGGCGATAGGGCATCTTGAACTCGCAAAACAAGAGATCAAGCAAAAAGATTTTGATTCGGCCAACGCAAATTTTGAAAAGGCTATCTTGTCATTTACGCAAGCTCAGGAGCAGATAGACAAGATAGGCGGTGATATGCTGGATATATTTTCAGAACTCCCATTTTTGTCGAAGATCAGCAGTGGAAAGAATGTCGTCAGCGCCGGAAATGACCTGACAATGTCCGCGAAAGAATTAGCTGCTGTGGCAGCTCTTCTTTCATCGGCTGATAATTCACTTGAAAACGGGCAGGAAAACCCGATCTCTTTGATCGATGTTTTCTTAAGAGTTGACGAACACGTTCTGAAAGGAGAAGAACATCTGGAAAATGCTCGGTCGCACATCGAGAAGGTGCACATCGAAGATCTTCCGGCGGAGTATCAGGAAAAATTTAGAAAGATCAAACAAACTGTTCCGGTCGCGATCTCAGCCATTGAAATATTTCATCAACACTCCGAAATCTTTTTGGAGCTGTTGGGAAATAACGGACCGCGAAAGTATTTACTGCTTTTCCAAAACAATCAGGAAATTCGTCCCACCGGCGGATTTATTGGCAGTTACGGGTTGTTGAATATCAGCAATGGGAATGTGAAAAAGTTCATGATCGATGGGATATTCAATCCGGATGGACAATTCAAGGAAGACATTATTCCTCCTCGCCCATTGCAAAAAGTAACTGCGGGATGGTCGACGCATGACGCGAATTGGTTTCCTCATTTTCCGGCATCAGCCAAGAAAATTTCCTCTTTCTATGAAAAAACAGGCGGTCCGACTGTTGACGGCATTATTACCATGACGCCGACGGTAATGGAAAAAATGCTTGAAGTTACCGGTCCGATCAGAATGGATGAATACGGAGTAACAATTGACAGCGATAATTTTATCCGTGAAACGCAGTATGAAGTTGAAGAAAATTATGATAGGGAAGAAAATCAGCCGAAAAAGTTCTTGGCTGACCTGGCTCCGGAAATTCTTGATAGGCTATTTAATGTAAGCGATGCCGCCTCAGTTTCAAAGGCGATAACTGCTCTTTCCGAAGCGTTGAAAGAAAAACAGATCTTGCTTTATTCGTTTGAGGACAGTGTGCAGGATGTTATTTCAAAACGCGGATGGTCGGGTGGGATCAGGCAGACAAAAGGAGATTTTTTGATGGTTGTGAATACCAATGTGAACGGCTATAAGACAGACGGGGTGATCGACGAGACGATCAGCCACAAAGCGGAGATCATGCCGGACGGAACAATCATTAACACAGTGTCTGTTAAACGTACGCATAACGGCGGAGATACCGATTACGAATGGTGGAACAAGGTAAACAGCGATTATATGCGCGTATATGTCCCTAATGGCAGTGAGCTTATTTCAGTTAGCGGGCAAACGAGAGAGTTCATTGAACCGCCTCTGGATTATGAAAAATTGGGATTTAAAGCGGATCCGGATATAGCCAGAGAAGAGGAGAGCATGGCCATTGACGAAGAAACAGGGACTCGAATATACGAAGAAGAAGGAAAGACGGTTTTTGCGAACTGGGTGTATGTTAGTCCGAAAGAAACCGCCGAGATAGAATATGTTTACCGTCTCCCATTTAAAATTGAATTAAATAAAAATAGTGAAAAATTTGATACGTATTCGCTGTTGGCGCAAAAACAGTCCGGATCCATCGGATCGGAATTTAGATCAACGGTTGAATTTGGAAACGGAAAGGATGTTGTGTGGAAGTATCCCAATAATATTGAAATTCATGATAAAAGCACTCTATTAAAAACCAAGCTGACAGAAGATAGATTCTTGGGTATTGTTTTGCAGAAAAAATAGTTAGCGCAAGCGGTTCAACCGCTCAAACCGCAAATTTTAAAGCCGTTTCGTGAATTCACAAAACGGCTTTGAGTTGATTTTTAGCAGCTGTCCGATTCTTTCTTGTTTTTCATACAGTAATAACCGAATACCAAACCGAGAAACAGACAGCTTAAATATACGTCGATGATGGCAGTAGCAGGTATAAAACTTCTTATAATTCCTATTCCAATCGCAAAAGGTATTATGATCTCTATCACTTTCGGCAATTGTTTGGGTTTGAAAGCTGTTACTGTCGAAGTGCTCGTAAAATGACCCAAAAATATTCCGAGGATCAGAGCGTAGCAACTGACGCTGTAGCAAATAATTAAACTCCCTATTTCCATGTTCTTTCCCCTACTTTTTTCTTCTCAACATTATTTTTTGCCGGCAATACTTTCTTCTACCGATGTTGACGCTGCATTTTAGCACTTTTTTTGCTGTAAGGTATGATCGAGAGATCAACAGCAAGAAAAGATTTTTTTGCGTTTCACGTGGCTCATGATGCGATGTTTCGAAGAGCATTTAAATCCTCCTTCTCAGCGCCCAAAACATTTAGTATCCAATGTCGGATCGGATTTGCGAAATGCCCGCCTAAGAAATTGTTTATGATACTTGACAGGCAGTCTGCCATAGATTTCTTTTATCTGATAAAACCACCAGACAGCTTTTTTGCCCGGCTTGCTTCCATCTTTGAAGCGATGGACTTCCCGAATCACTTCATCAATATTATGTTCGTAGTCGCGCAGCAAGAGCAGAAGTGCGGCGTGCCTAAACTCTTTGAGAGAAGTGCAAGCGCTGAGATCGCTCACATCAACTATTTTAGTTTTTGAAATGGGTGGTCTGTTTATTCTGTTCACCTCTTCTGTCGCAGTAGAAGAGCCACCGGTAAGTTTGATCCTGGCTTTTATTAACTGCTCAGCTAAAGAGTTCATATTGGCTCCTTTTCTTTGAAAACGGGGAATTTATTTACAGTCACTGCCTGTTGTAATTGATTGCTAAGCCAATCTGTGTTATAAAGGTACTGAAAGACCAATATAGCGGGTATCCTTCACTTTGTCAAGCGTGTTCTTGGTGCGTTTTTGGTGTTTGATATGTCTTAAACTTCAATAGTTTATGAATATTGAGAGAATAAAAAATCCGCTCGATGACATTATTCAAAATGTCTTTGGCAGTTGGGATGATCTGAAAATTACAGTTAAAAGAGCGATGAAAGATGCTGAAGAGGATGAAGGTGCCAGGCCGGGTTCATCCAAATTTACCCGATTGGTCTTGGGCCGTTGTGCTAACGATCTTAGCAGTGACGAGTTTAATCTTTGCATGCAGGCAGTCAATGTTGTCATAGGACAAATAAAAAAAGAGAAAGGTAAAAGATCACGCGAAATTGATGAATTAATTAATGAAGCTCAAATCAAAAGAGTGGCCGATGATCAAGAAGAAGAGAAAAGAAGAACCGGAATTGATTCAGAAGAATATAATCGGTTGTAAGTATTGAGAGAAATTATCGATGATTAATAACTAGTACAGATAAATTTGAAATTTACTCCCGCAGATAATTGCGGGATGAACTGAATTTCAAAATGAATCAAATTTTAAATTAAAGCCGGCAAGGTCGTTCATTTAGTTTTTTAATGATTAGATCCTAAATAAAAAAATGACACACAATAACGAAGATCTGCTTAATAGAATTGTTTCTCTGTGCAAAAGAAGAGGATTTGTGTTTCCTTCGTCGGAAATTTACGGCGGTTTTTCTGCTGTTTATGATTATGGCTCTTATGGCGTGGAGCTTGCCAATAATATAAAATCGTTATGGTGGAAAGTGATGGTGCGGGAAAATGAGAACATTGTGGGGCTTGACGCCAGTATTTTTATGCACCCGAAAGCTTGGGAAGCATCGGGGCATACCAGCGGATTTTCTGATCCTCTTTCAGAATGCAAGGAATGCCATACCAGGGTGAGAGCAGATCATATTTTAGAAGAAGCGGGCGTTTTTGCGGATGAAAAGATGAACGAGGAGGAGATCAACAGACTTTTTGAGGAAAATAAGGAAAAATTGAGATGTCCAAAATGCGGCAGCAGCGATTTTTCCAAAGTGAAAAAATTTAATCTCTTAGTACAATCCAATTTGGGGAATTTTACGGGCGATTGGAACAAAGAACCGGTTTATTTGCGCGGGGAAACCTGCCAGGGAATTTATGTTAACTTCAAAAATGTTCTGGACTCCACGCGGGTAAAAGTGCCGTTTGGAATTGCGCAGATCGGTAAAGCTTTCAGAAACGAAATTACGGCGCGCCAATTCGTTTTTCGCAAGCGCGAATTTGAACAAATGGAAATGCAATATTTTATCCATCCGGATGGGGCAACGCAAAGCTTTGAAGAGTGGAGGGATCGGCGCTGGCAATTTTATATTGACATGGGGATCAAAAAAGAAAATTTGAAATGGCATGAGCACGAAAACTTGGTCTTTTACGCCAAAGCGGCCTGGGATATTGAATACAAGTTTCCTTTCGGATTTAAAGAATTGGAAGGCGTGCATTATCGCACGGATCATGATCTGAGCCAGCATTCAAAATTCTCCGGCAAAGATCTGTCTTATCGCGATCCGAAGACAAACGAAAAATATATTCCGCATGTCGTGGAAACATCTGCCGGAGTGGATAGAACCTTTTTAGCTGTAATTACGGATGCCTATACGGAAGAAAAATTGGAGGACGGCAATGAACGGACGGTGATGAAATTTCCCAAAGAGCTGGCTCCTATCAAAATAGCTATTTTCCCTTTACTTAGAAATAAGCCGGAGCTGGTAAAAAAGGCTAGGGAAATTTACGATTCTTTGAAAGCGCGGTATATGTGTGAGTTTGATGACAACGGAAATATTGGGAAGCGCTATCGCCGCCAGGACGAAATTGGAACGCCATACTGCGTGACGGTTGATTTTGACACATTGGAAGATGGAACGGTAACGGTTCGAAACAGGGATTCAATGAAACAGGAAAGAAAAAAGATCGAAGAACTGAAGGAATACTTGGAAAAGGAATTATCTCCTTTTTAAATCATGAAGAAGTATATAAAAATATCAACAAAGTAAGTGAAAATTTTTGCATCGGGTCCGACTGGCATCTCGATCCCGATTGGCAAAAAAACGCGGAAGGAAAAAGCTGTTATATTCGGGGCTCTAAAACGATCTATCTTTACCCTAAAAAAGAATATTCAAGCGATATTGTCGCGGAACGCGCTGAAGAACTCAAGCGTTTGTCAAAGTACAGTGAAACTTTTTGGAGTTCGAAAGAATGGGAACGCTCACGCTAGCAAATTGGCAAGGTTCAACCTTGCCAATTCCTTAGAAAATGTTTGACTGAACAAAGAAAATATGCTATAAATATGGGTCTGGAGTAATTTTGAAAATTGAATATCAAAATCATTTTTTCCTTTTGGAGGTGGAAAATGTTAGAAAAACAGAGTGTTATTAGGCTGGAACAGGCTTTGCAGTATTGGGAAAATGCATGTTTTTTCGCGGAGATGATACTGCGATACGGACATGAAGAAATGAAAAGGCAGTACAAGTTCGATTTAAGCGGACCAATTGAGAATCATCACAAATTACGGAAGTCACTGCTAAGAACTTCCGAGACTTTTGTCCTAGATGATTATGTTGGTGGAACCGAGGTTTCAAAATACTTAGCCGATTTAATATGGCTGCCGCTTAGCTTATTTTCGTGGACAAGATTTTCCAGGAGAGTGTTCCAACTCTCTCCGGATCTGCAAACATTGTTAAGTACCATTTCGCTGGAAAGAGTTACTTGGGATATTATTAACTTTCCTCTTTCTTCGTTTATAGTAACCTTTCCCGAACCGTTAGATGATGGCTTGGGCTGGCAATCCGACTGTGCCTTCTTTGCTGATGTCACCGAACTTATTAAGAAACACAGGAACGTGGAACACGGCAAGAAAGTTCTGCATTTTTCACTTTTTTCTACCGATCTGGGGAAGATAAAGCCAATATCTTCGAATAGTAGAAAGAAAATGAGAAAGGCAATAATGCGGAAGAACTACAGAAAGTTTGGCATGCTGGCTAAAAAATATTTCAAAGAAGAAAATATCAATACGGAAGGTACGCGAACCGGTTTCATTGAAATCTCGCAAGGTAAAGGTGAAAATGTTCTTGAAACTTTTGAGAGACAAATGGCAACTATGGATACTGCTGAAAATGGGCATCAAAAAGCCTCTGTTGTTATTCAAGCACTTCATCAGATGGTTGCTTTTTGTCTTTATCTTGATAGTCTCAAGTCACCGGAGAGGAAGAGCTTCATTGAGAAGATAGAATCTCCCTCAAAGAAAAAACAAGCTGAAAGTTCAAAGGTAATTGCCGATGTTTCAGAGATATTCATTGTTGAGTGTGAGCACAGTTTTTCCGATAAAGAGAGATTGATCATTGATGAAATAAGGAAAACTCGAAGAACGGAAAACAAGTGTGTTCATTGGAGACGGGGATATTGCAGAAGACTTCCGGGAAAGGGAGGCGATCCGAATGCTCCTAAGATCGTGATCGTCAAGCCCGCGCTTGTAAACGCAAAATTACTTAAGCCAGACACGCTTCCGGTAGGAAGCAAATCAATTTTGACGTAAACATGTCATTTTGAAAGAGTGCTCTCGTAAGGGGGTGCTCTTTTTACTTTCAAAGCGCATGATCTTTCCATGCAGAGGAATAAAAAAGCTCCTCATTTGAGGAGCTTTTAGGGTATAAACATTAGTCGTCGATCTCGATCTTGTATTTCATTTTTGTCATAACTCCCGGAATTGTGAGCCATCCCTTGTTATCTGTTTTCAAAACACCAATCGGAACTCTTACTTTGTTCACGTAAGCATAAAGATTGACGTCGGTTGCCTCTTTTATCTTTTTTCCTTTTTCATCGATCATTCTGATATTCAGCGTAAAAGGATCGGCAATTGAACCATCACCGTTTTTATATGAGAACTTATACTTTCCGGGAAGCACATTCTTGATTGTGAGAACCTTGTTTTCATTGGCTCTCTTGTAAAGCGCCCGGAACCAATCACTTTTATCGATCTTGGCTTTTATTTTCATTCTAGGGCAATTTTCTTTTTCACTTAGTGAGGAATTATTGGCTTCAGAAACGTCGAGGTAATATTTTGTTTCCGAAGTAACGCCAGCCATCTCAATCCATCCGCTCTTATCCGATTCATAAGTAGCCGCCAGCACCTTTTTATCGTTCACTTTGACATAAACATCGACATCTGTTTTGCTCTTTATCCGTTTTCCATCTCTGTCTCTCATTCTGATTTGGGTAACAAGCGTCTGACCCGATTTAACATCTTTACTGTCAATGACCATTTTATACCATCCCGGGATAGCGTTCTTTAGTTCCAAGACCCCGTGGCTGTCAGCATGCTTTGTTGACACGCGAAACCAATCGCCGCCTTGCTTTGTGTAAGTTTTAACCTTAACGCCTCCGGTTTTTACTCCGCTTGCGGCGGATACTATGAGCGGAGACACGAGCAAAAAACCTGTGACAAAACAAGCAATTAGAATTTTTTTACCTCCCATGTTCTTTTATTTTAGTTTTTATGAACTTTACTGCATTATACAAAATTTGCTGATATTGTGCAAACGCTGTTTGCAATTCGAACCAATAATTTACAGCAATTTTCGAACCCGCCTGCCTGCCGGTAGGCAGGGTAGGCGGGTTAAAGTCCTTCATACTTAATACCCGATACCGGATACTTACTTTAAGCCTTACTTTTGACAGAATGCCGGTTTTATGCAACAATAATACTGCGTGAAAAATACCGCGGGGTGGAGCAGTCTGGCAGCTCGGCTGGCTCATAACCAGCAGGTCGCGGGTTCAAATCCCGCCCCCGCTACAATCCTTTAAATCCTAAGTCCACTGCCCCGAGTGTTCCCAGGGCGCGACAATAAACATCATGGAGCAAAGTACGTAAGAGCGTATCGAGAATGTGCTGTTTGATGTTTAAAGATAGCGGACTTAGGATTTTTATATAAATAAAATGGCAGGGTAGCTCAGTTGGTTAGAGCGTGGGACTCATAAGCCCGAGGTCGCGGGTTCAAATCCCGCCCCTGCTACCAATTGCTATGTTGCAGGCGGGCTTATAAACAAAATTATCATCGGTTTTTTATATGAATGTAGGTATTGATATAAGGGCAATTGGCAGAAAGAGAACGGGTGATGAAACATACACCCTTGAGTTAGTGCGCAGGCTGTTCTTGTGCGGCCGAAAAAATTCCTACTTTCTTTATACGGACACTAAAAATGAACAAGAACTTAAAACTGTAAAATTTTTGCTCAGTCCTATTCCTTCAAACGCAAAAATTATTTCAGTTGCCCCCGCTTCAAAATTTTTGTGGACTTTTTTTTCGCTTCCCAAGCAGGTGCGAAGAGATAAAATTGACGTTCTGCATGTTCAATATATAACACCGCTGATACTTTCCAAAAAGATTGCTTTGATCACGACGATCCACGACGTTTCATTTGAGAGATTTCCCCAATACATCAAGAGAAAGGACTTGTTTTTTTTGAAAACTCTTATTCCTTTGTCACTAAAAAAAGCCAGCGGCATTATTGCGGTTTCTGAATTCACAAAAAGGGAAATTGTTGATTGCTACAATATCGATCCGGAGAAGATATTCGTGATCAACAACGGATGTGATACCGAATTATTCAGGAAAGATATTTCCAAAGAAGCTATAGAAGCTTTCAAAAGCGGATATAACCTTAAAAAACCTTTTTTGTTCTATGTAGGAACATTGCAGCCCAGGAAAAATATTCCTTTTTTGATCAAAGGATTTACTGAATTTAAGAAACAACATTCAAATAATGAACGGGTTAAAGGTCTCCAGCTAATTATTTGAGGAGCTTTATACGGGAATAATTATGATCTTGAAATTGGCAAGGAGATGGAAAAAATTAATGAGCCGAAGATAAAAAAGGATATCAGGCTTGTTGGTTATGTCAAGCCAAGTGATCTGCCGAAATTTTATCATTGCACTCAAGCATATCTGAACGCATCACTCTATGAGGGATTTAGCTTGTCGCTCATTGAAGCCATGGCATCAAAAGTGCCTGTAATTTGCTCTAATAGCCCTTGCCATCCTGAAATTGCCGGCGGCGCGGCTGAAATTTTTGAGAACAATAATGAAAAGAGTTTCCATAAAGCGCTTTTAGCTATTCTTAATGATAGAGCGAAAAGAGAAGATCTTATTAGAAAAGGTATCGCAAGATCCCGGCAATTTTCGTGGGAGAAAAACGCACTGCAGACTTTGAAGTTTTATGATATAATGGCAAAGGCAAAAGCGCAGTGATAAGTATTGCGTTCCGTCTTATTGTACTGTATATTTTCTTATTATAGGATCGTTCTTGAGCTAGCCCAATAAATAGTAGAGATATTTATGCGCTTATTTTTTGGAAAACATGCGGACAGAAAGCAGTTTGGCCCTACTGAACAGAAAACGAAATTTTATAAAAAACGCTGGTTTATCATAAGCGTCATTGTTTTGTTTTTGCTTTTTGGGGGTGCCGGAGGATTTTTATATAAAACAGGGTATATTCTAAACAAAATTTCCGAAAGCGATTCCTCGATCATCGGAAGCCTGTTAGGAGTATTGCCGGGAGTGGGAAAAGCCATGAAAGAAGATGATGGAAGAGTAAATGTTGTTCTTCTGGGCATGAGAGGGCAGAATATACCGGGAGGCGGCCTGCTGGCTGACACGATAATGATCGTGTCTTTTGTTCCCGACGAAAATAAAATGGCGCTTATCTCCATTCCTCGTGATCTGTATGTGAAAGTGCCGGGAACTAAAACAATGTCCAAAATAAATGCTGTCTACGCATTCGGTGAAGAAAACGGAAAACGGCAGGGGCTTTCACAGATGAAAAAAATAGTTGGTGAAGTCTCCGGTCTTGATATTCATTACGCGGTCGCGCTCAATTTTATCGGATTTAAACAGTTAGTTGATGTTGTGGGAGGCATTGAAATTACTCTCAAGGCGCCTTTCCATGAAACAACCCAGTTTGTTAAAGGCAATGAATGCGGGGGGCAGTTTTTTCTGCCTAAAGGCGTGAATAATCTCAATGGCGAGAAAGCGCTTTGTTATGTACGGTCGCGGGAAAATACGTCGGACTTTGACAGAGCAAAACGACAGCAAGTTGTTCTTCAGGCGCTTAAAGCCAAGTTGCTGTCTATCGGAACATTCGCTGATTTTGGAAAAGTGAACAGTATTTTAAGCACTGTTGGCAACAATGTGCGGACTGATATGTCCGCGTCAGAAATGAAAAAATTCTACAATGAATACTCCTCCATACAGAATCCTCAAATATATCAGAGAGTTTTTGAAAACTCAGAAGAAGGGCTCTTAATGGTTCCACAAGATGCGCCAAAAGAGTCCGGTTATATTTTAATTCCGAGAGAAGGCTACAATAGCTACGCAGGCATGCAATATGTATGCCGGAATATCTTTACAATTGATCCACAAAGTGATATTGATCCGGTCAAACAGTATTATAAACCGGCTCCGAAGACGCAAGACAATGATAAAAAATCCGGCCAAAATTCCAATGGAAATGAGATAGAGGTCAGGGTAAAAGGGGAGCTCGAAATGGCGGAGGGCCTGGAATACAATACAAAGCTAAAGATAAAAAAGATCGGAATTGAGGGAAAATACAAGAAGGACTATTACACGATCCATCTTGATGACCTTGATAAAGTGAAGAAGAAAGGTGAAATAAAGGTTAGGGTTGAAGATCTGGATCTTTCCGACGATGTCAAGGTGCTGTCATATAATAAGCGCGATACGGTACTTTTAATAACTGTGACTGAAGAAGAAACAGAAGAAGCGGAAGAGGAGGTATAGAGCGGAAATATTTCTAAGAATCTCTCCTCAAGCTCATTCCGGCGCCTATCTGCCCTGTCTCTTCGCCTGCCTGCCGGATAGACAGGGCAACAGGCAGGCGACAAGCACAGGAGACCGGTATAGGAACAGTCCTTAAAAGGGAAAGTGAAGAATAACTATAGAAAATTTATCAATGAATCCCGAATTGTCAATTCTTATCACATCCTATAAGAACTCTGCTCTTTTGAAGCTGTGCATAAAATCTATTCAACGCAGCGTAAAGGGCATTAACTATGAAATTATAGTAGCTGATAGTGCAACTCAGGAAGATAGCTATGATATAATGAGGGAATGCTTCTCCGATATTAAGTTTCTGCCGAATACAGCTAATGTGGGATTTGGAAAGTTGGTTAACTCAATGCTTAAGGTTGCAAAAGGGAAGTTCTATTTCATTATCAACGCTGATATAATCATCAAAAACGACGCTATTGAAACGCTCGTACAGTTTCTTGAGGAAAACGATGATGCAGGCATTGTCGGTCCAAAGCTCATTAATTTTGACAATACAGTACAGCAATCATGTTTCAGGTTCTATTCACCGCTAACCGTTCTTTGTCGAAGGACGTTTCTTGGAAGGTTCTCTTTCGCAAAAGAACATCTGGACAGGTTTCTCTTAAAGCATGAGCAACAGACACAGGATGTTATTGAAGCGGATTGGATCATGGGTTCGGCAATGATGGTTTCAAAAAAAGCTGCCGGCAAAGTCGGACTGTTTGATGAGAGATTTTTTATGTATTTTGAAGATGTCGATTGGTGCCGAAGATTCTGGGAAAAAGGCTACAGGGTTGTTTATCTGTCGAAAGTAAAGGTATTTCATTACCACGGAAAGGCAAGCGCAAGCAAAAGCACGCTCAATTCTATTTTTTTCAATAGATATGCGAGAATTCATATTATCAGCGGGATCAAGTTTTTTTTGAAATATTGCGGAAAAGCAAATCCTCATACTTAGAAACTGTCTCTAAATTAACTTCCCGTTTAGCGGAACCTACAGCTTCGAAAAAAATTATTAGCTATCATTTGGCATGGAACAAGAACAAAATAAAGATATTCAAGAAATTAGAATAGCACCGAAGACAAAAAAACAAACAAAGAAGTTTTTTTTGTTTGTGATAGTGATCGTCATAGCATTCTATGTTGGTGTTGCGTGGGGAAAAGGAATAACGGAGCAAAAAAGTGAGACTTCACAAAAAACGGCGAATTTCATTAAAAATTTATCCGATCCGACTGATATATTCAGTAATGCGGACAAAGATAAACCGGAAGAAGTCGATTTTAGTATTTTTTGGGATGCGTGGGTAAGAATAGACAAAAGGTATATCGATAAAGACAAGCTTGATCCCCAGGCTCGCATGTATGGCGCGATCAGCGGTATGGTCGGTGCCTTGGAGGACCCGTATTCGGGATTTATGGATCCTGAAGAAACAAAAGATTTTGGCACGGACATGGAAGGAAGTTTTGAAGGAATTGGCGCGGAACTGGGAATGAAAGACGGTATTTTGACCATTATCGCTCCGATAGAAGGAATGCCGGCCGAAAAAGCCGGTCTGCGGGCAGGAGATAAGATCATCAAGATCAACGATGACATTACAAGTGATATAACAATTGATAAAGCCGTAAAAAAAATACGGGGCAAGAAAGGAACTGACGTATCTCTTACAATTTTGCGGGGCGATGAGGCCGTAACACGGGAGATTACCATTACACGAGGCAGGATCGAGATAAAAAGCGCTATCTACGAAAAGAAAGATGGCGGCATTGCCTACATAAAGATAAAGAAATTTGCGGATGACACGTCGAAAGAGTTTAACAAAGCCGTGTCTCTGGCAATTGCTGACAACACAAAAGGAATAGTGCTGGATCTTAGGAATAATCCGGGAGGATTTCTTAATATCTCTGTTGACATAGTCTCCAAATTTGTACCTAAAGGGGAAGTAGTTGTTTGGGAACAAAAGGGCGATGGCAGTAAGACTTCCTACAAGGCAAGGGGCGGCGGCAGTCTTTCAGATATGCCTATGGTTATTCTTATTAACGAAGGAAGCGCTAGTGCGTCTGAAATTGTGGCGGGTGCGCTGAGAGACATCAATCAAACTATTTTAATCGGCAAAAAAAGTTTTGGCAAGGGATCGGTTCAACAGCTTGAGTCCCTGCGAGACGGGTCAAGTTTGCGAATAACCATTGCGAAATGGCTCACTCCGCTGGAAAAGTCCATCCATGAAGTTGGTCTTGAGCCGGATATTGAAGTTGGCTTGACGAACGAAGATTTTGAAAATAAGCGTGATCCTCAGTATGACCGTGCGATGGAGGAAATTAAAAAGTTGATCCAATAGCAATGAAAAAAAGAATCGTAACGATCGGAGGAGGGACCGGAAGCTTTACAATTCTTTCGGGGCTTAAGCAATATGACGATCTTAGCATCAGCGCGATCGTTTCAATGGCCGATGACGGCGGTTCAACCGGGAGATTAAGGGATGAACTGGGTGTCCTGCCGCCTGGTGATGTTCGCCAGTGCCTTGTTGCGCTGAGCCAAGAATCTCAAGCTGTTAGGGACTTGTTCAATTATCGATTTGAAAAAGGGGAATTGAAAGGGCATGTCGCCGGCAACATTTTTCTGTCAGCGCTTGAAAAGAAAAGCGGAAGCTTTTCGGACGGACTTGAGATTGCGATGAAAATAATAAATATAAAAGGAAAGGTCATTCCGGTAACGAATGATAGCGTTGATCTTCAGATGAAACTGAAAGATGGAACGCATCTGAAAGGCGAGGATGAGGTTAATCATAATCATGCGATCCAAAAGACCGGACTGAAAAGCATTTTTCTTAAACCGAAGGCCAAACTTGATCCTAAAGCGGAACAAGTTATCCAAAGGGCCCATGTAGTTGTGATCGGACCGGGAAATCATTATTGCAGTATCGTCACAAATCTACTGGTGCGGGGAATGGGAAGAGCGCTTCGAAATTCGAAAGCAAAAATTGTTTATATCACGAATCTTGTTAATAAGAAGGGGCACACCGATGGATTTACTCTTGATGATTATGTTGATTCCATCAACGGATTTATTGGAGATGAGAGGGTGGATTATGTTATATATAATTCCCAAAAGCCGTCTGAGCTTCTTGAAAAAAAATATAAGCAGAGAGGTGAAGAGATTGTCCGTTTCGATAGATCGGAAAGAAAAAAAAGAAACTACACCGTTATCACCTCGCATTTATTAGGGAAAGCCATGCAGTATGGCAAAGCCGATAAGATCGCAAATATTCGGTCACTCATCAGGCATGACAGTGCCAAACTGGCAAAGCTCATTAGATATATTAGTGAAGCAGATGAATATAAGCGTCTCATCAAAAAAATTGTGTGATATGCTGTTATTTGTTGATTTTGACGACACAATTTTTAATACGAAAGAATTTAAGCGGGACTACATATCGCTTTTTCAAAAAGAGGGAATTGCAAAACGTGAATTTGATGACAGCTATTATTTGGATGGAATTAAAGGAGAGAGCGAGAAAATGATCAAGATGTATGATGTAGATGCCCAACTTAAAAGATTAGAAAGCGTTAAAGGCCGTGTTCTCAAAAGACTGGCATCTCAAATAGATGGGTTTATGCAAGACACGCAAAAATATGTCTTTGAAGATTTTTATAAGTTTGCCGGTAATTTCAGCCATGAGCAGCTAATTTTAATTTCTTTTGGCAGTCGATCTTTCCAAATAAAAAAGATCAGATCAAGCGGAGTGTCAAGTTATTTTTCAAAAGTTGTCGTGACAGACGGATCCAAGAGCGGATACATTAATGATATAGTGAAAGAAAAAGGGAAGGAGAAGATCATCCTTCTGGATGACCGATGCGATCAGCTCATCAATGCTGTTCAATGTGTAAAATCGATAATACCGATCCGCATCAAACGAAAGGAGGGCAGGTACAGCGATATCGAAACCCCAAAAACAATAAAATGTGAAGCCTGCTCTTTGGATGAAGCTTTGAGGATAATAAAAAAGATATGATGGTCCGGTTGTGTGATATTGACGAGCTTGTTTAATGCTTGTATAATGAAGTTTTAGAATTATTTGTGCGCATGACCCAGTTTGCCTTGTGACACGTGTTTCTGATGCCCCGTTAGCTCAGTTGGTAGAGCAGCTGCCTCTTAAGCAGACGGTCGTGGGTTCAAATCCCTCACGGGGTACGCATCTCTCTGCCCTTGTAGCTCAATTGGATAGAGCGCTTGGCTTCGGACCAAGAGGTTGCAGGTTCGAGTCCTGCCAAGGGTACAAAGGAATAAGGGAATTTTGTCCCGTGTCAGATTGCGGGATCGATTCAATTTTGAATGACTGAAATGAGGTTTTCATTAAGAACGTGTTACATTTGGATAGGCAGATCAGATTAAAAACCCAAAGTCTATATCTATAGTGTGGCGGCTATAGTTCAGTGGTAGTCCCGCCTCGGCGGGATTGGAGCCGAAAAAAACTAAAGGATTTAAGTTATCAGCAGCGCGAACCGCCGACTTGTTCGGTGTTTGTATTTAATTATACTTCAGACGATTGAATATAAATCATACAAAAAGACTGGAAAGAAATTTATGGCTTTATGCCATAATTCGTCTTTTTGCGAAGCGTACTTATTTACCGCTGATTGTTATCTATGCAGTCGTTCATTCCGGTGTTGCGGCGGAACAACTGGGTATTATTGCCGCGATTACAGCTTTTGTTACACTGGCATTAGAAATTCCGAGCGGGTATATTTCTGATCATATCGGACATAAAAAGGCGGTCATTTTTGGATCATTTTTATTGATGATTGCGCCGCTTGGCTTTGTTTTTGCACCAAATTTTTATGGCATTCTGTTTGCGTCGCTTGTTTATTTTTCCGGAGGCGCATTTCATTCCGGAACAATGCAGGCATTCTTACATGAAACTTTATCAGAACTTGGCCGTGATAATGAGCTGGGTAATGTGATGGCAAGAGCGCAGAGATGGAGCCTTTTTGGCAATATATTTCTTATCGCACTGGTGCCGTTAACGTACACAATTGACCCTAAGATACCTTTTGTTATTGGAACCATTCTTCAATCCTTTGTGTTTGTTGCAAGTATATTCATGACGACGCCGTCGCAGAAACATTGCAAGACTAAAGAATTGATCAGTGAAGGTTTTTTTACTTTGCTTCGTTCTGTCAGCGCGCGCAAAGAGTTTCTTTTATTTTTTCTTCTTGGCGCGATTACCGCACTGCATAATAAGCTGCCGGAATACAAAGAACTTTATTTTCAAGATATCGGCGTTCCATTGTGGTTTTTTGGCATAGTGTATTCTCTCATGGGTATTTTTGGAATATTTCTTACTTATAAAGTTCGTAAGATCGAAAAGTGCAAGACTCATATATTTTATGCTTTTGATCTTTTAATAGCCTGCTTCGTTAGTATTTTGGTCGGACTTGTTTCAAATATTTTTATTGGAGTAATGCTTTTTGTTATGTTGGGCGGTTATTATCGCATTCGCAGCATTATTGTTTATACTTATCTTTTACGAGATTGTCCAACACAAAAGTTAAAAGCCACGTATCTTTCAATGTATGCATTTTTTGGGGCATTTAATGGAATTTGGATACCTGTTATTTTAGGTTATGCAATTGGATATTTTGGAGCACAAAGAGGCTATTTCATTTTTGGCATTGGCGCTCTTATGGTTTTGTCTGCCCTATATTTTTTGTATATAAAAAGACTGTTTTCAAACCAGCTTCCTGCCTCGCCGGCAAGCAGGCGTTAGTAAAAAGGTTAATATAAGTAAAAAAAGAAATAAATCAAAAATGGGATACGTGCTCTTGAAATCACTTATTTTTTAAGGTAGTATTAATTCGGGTTAGCAATACGAATTTAATTTAAAAACTCAAAGTCTACAGTGCGGCGGCTATAGTTCAGTGGTAGTCCCGCCTCGGCGGGATGTGGTACCAGCTATGAAAGTTCGATTCCCCT
>DAOUPS010000053.1 GCA_030626045.1 bacterium
ATTCGAGGAAAAGGAGTTCGTCGAATGGGACGAATAGGAATCGGCGACCATTTAGCTGAGATCCAAATTACTACTCCGGAGCATCTCTCACATGAGCAAAAAGAAGCAATTAAACTTCTCAACCGTCTTGGCCTTTAGTTTCAATGAAAAAAAATCAAAAAAAAATTATCAAGCTAATTTTAGCTGTTGCACTTATTGGAATTGTGGCCGCAAGCTTGGTTTTCGTTATAGCCAGAAAGAGCCAAGAAGTTCAGACGTCACTGGTTCGAAAATATTGGGGAGGAAGCACGCAATGTGTTGCTTATATACAGCGCTATTACAAAGATGTTTACAACATTGAAATAAATAATGTTGGTAGGGCGCAGGACCTTTATTTAAAGGCGCCGGAATACGGACTTTACGCACATAGAAATGGGGGAATAATTGCTCCTCAGCCGGGTCATATTTTAGTTTTTGAACATCGGAATAGGATTGGACATGTTGCGATCATAACGGGTCGCCTAAAAAACGGAGTTCTTATCGCTGAACAAAATTGGGGTACGGCGAGAATTACTACGAATGGAAATAGGTCCTTGCCCATGGATATGCGCAATGGACAGTATTTCATACATGACAGAGATGGTTACAAGGTTCTTGGATGGACCGGGCTCACGCTCGAGAATCCTACGAGAAATTTTGATTTTACGAGTAAAAATTCGGAAGGATGGACTGCAGAAAATAATACATCAATTGTGATGTCCGGTAATGATTCTTCATTGGCTGTAGAAATAACAGGCAATAATCCTTCCATAATAAGCCCGGTTTTTATTGAACCTATAAATGTTCAAAATTATCCATGGCTTGTTTTCAAGGCACGATCATACGATTTTACATTGGAAGGAACGGAGCAGGGCGCAATTCATTTACGCGATGAGAATGATCAATGGGGGACAGTGATCCCTTTTAAAGCGCAAAAGGCGGAAACTGCGGTAATTTACTCGATAGATCTGTCAGATCTTCGAAAAAACTTTAGTATAACCCAAATTAGAATTGAATTACCGGGATATAATAGAGAGAGCGGAAACATGTGGGAGTTTGATTGGCTGGAAATTTCAAAGGTGAAAATAGAGGACTAGTCTGTATTAAAAGTTTGTTTGAAGGCTCTCTTCCGTTGTGATCCTGAGTACTCGGGATAGCCAAAATATGCTTGTCCGCCTTTGGAAGAGAAATTGCAGCAGGATATGGGATTGTCAAACAGGCTCTGAGGGATTGCTTCCGAGATAGCTTACATTAAACAATAGAAGTTTCTTTATGAAAGAATTTCCGTTAGCCGTTTACAGATAAAGAATTGACGATTATAATCTTACCAAATAGTAGTTAAATAAGAGTTATTAATAAATACAATATTTTGATTAAGGCATAGACTATGGATTATATTACTGTTACTTTATTGATTGGTTTTTCCGGACTTTTTTCCGGTCTGACTTTGGGTTTGTTAGGGCTGAATAAAACGGAATTGGAACGGAAAATTAAACTTGGAGACAAGAATGCGCAACTTGTTTATTCTGTACGGAAGCGGGGCAATTTATTGCTTTGTACTCTTTTGTTGGGCAACGTAGCCGTAAACTCTGCATTGAGTATCTTTTTGGGATCGATCGCAAGCGGTATTATCGCCGGACTTACCGCGACAGGGTTGATCGTTATTTTCGGTGAAATAATTCCACAAGCGGTTTGCAACAGATACGCTCTTCAAATTGGAGCTAAAACCGTTTGGCTGGTTAAAGTTTTCATATTTATACTGTATCCGATCTGCTGGCCGCTTAGCTGGGTACTGAACAAAATATTGGGAAGAGAGTTGCCCACCATTTGGTCGCGCGCGGAGTTAAAAGAGATCATAAGGCTACACGAAGATTCTCCTGAATCAAAAGTGGATCGTGACGAGGAGCAAATTTTATTGGGAGCTCTTTCATATTCGGATAAAGTGGTAGCTGACATTCTTACCCCGCGCACAGTTGTTTCGGCCCTTGAAATTGACACTGTGTTGAACACAAAAGTCATTAAAGCGATAAGAAGAGACGGCTTCACAAGAATTCCGGTATACAAAGATCAAATCGATAATATTTTAGGAATTCTATATGTAAAAGATCTAATGGGAACAAATGTCGGAGCAAAAGTTAAAGACGTATATAGGAAAAACGATTTGCTTATTATCTCAAGAAACAAAAAGTTAGATGATCTTTTGAATGAATTTAAAGAAAAGAGGACTCATTTGGCATTTGTGCAGGATGAACATGATGGATTGGAAGGCATTGTTACTCTTGAAGATGTTGTTGAAGAGATAATCGGGTCTGAGATCGTTGATGAGACTGATACGGTGGTTGATATGCGCAAAAAATCGCAAGAAAAAGGTCTGGGAAAAATGCAAATATCAAATTCCTAAATCATGGAATTGTCGATGAACCACGTTTGTGAATATTCCTGTTATATAATTGACTAATAGCCATATGGAACATTTTGAAATTATCGGGGGGAAAAAATTAAATGGAGAAATCGAAGTAAATGGCGCGAAAAATTCGGCTGTTGCAGTGCTGGCTGGCTCAATAATAAATAAGGGCAAGACAACTCTTAAAAATATGCCTCGAATAGAAGAAGTTAATCGTTGGATCGAGATTTTGGAAAGTATGGGCGCAAAAATTGATCGGCACGAAAAAACCTTAGTTATTATTCCCCCAAAGAAAATTCGCATCAATAGCCTTAATGAGAAAGCTGCCAAAAGAACACGCAGTGTGGTTTTACTGCTGGGAGCGCTGGCTGGGAAATTAAAGAATTACTCAATTCCGCAGGCGGGCGGATGCGAATTGGGCAGCAGGACCGTAAGGCCGCACTTGTTTGTTTTAGAAAAATTCGGAGTAAAAATAAAAACGAAAGAGGGCAGTTACGAAGTGAATACCAGAAAGTTTCGATCTGCAAAAAAAGTAGTTCTCTATGAATCAGGAGATACAGTAACTGAAACAGCTTTAATGGCAGCTGCTCAAATACCCAAAGAAACAATTATCAAGATGGCATCAGCCAACTATATGGTTCAGGACCTTTGCTTTTTTCTTCAGAAGCTGGGCGTTGAGATCATGGGAATTGGAAGCACAACACTGAAAATCAAAGGGAAAAAAGATATCAAGAAAGACATAACATATGAGATCAGCGAAGACCCTATTGAAGCCATGTTCTTCATTTCATTGGCAATTACTACCAAGAGCGCTTTGTTAATTAAAAAATGCCCAATTGAATTTTTAGAACTTGAACTTCTTAAGCTGGAAAAAATGGGACAGCAATTTAGCATCACCAAAGAGTATCTTTCGCTTAATGGAAGGACGATACTTGTTGATATCAAAATACGCCCTTCTGAATTAAATGCGCTGGAAGACAAAATTCACGGCCTTCCATTTCCCGGGCTCAACATGGATAACTTGCCATTTTTTGTGCCAATCGCGATGGTTGCTAAAGGAAAAACTTTAATTCATGATTGGGTCTATGAAAACAGAGCGATCTATTTCACCGAACTGAATCGTCTGGGTGCAAAGATAACGCTTCTTGATCCGCATCGTGTTTATATTGAGGGACCGACGAAAATAAAAAGCGCTGAGATGATGTCGCCGCCGGCGCTTCGTCCGGCCGCAATTATTTTGGTTGTAATGCTTGCGGCCAAAGGAAAATCGGTTTTAAGAAATGTGTATTCCGTTAACCGCGGCTATGAAAAACTGGAAGAGCGATTGCGGAAACTGGGAGCTGATATCAAGACAGTTTCTGATTAGACGAAAAATCGGGAAACAAAAACCATGACGAAATTATACCACTGCTCAACTGCATAAAGTAGCACGGTGAATGCAAAGAAGTAAATTAAGTTGTTAAGTTATATATCATTTTATTATGGAAAAATATTACAACGCTACCGCAAAGTTTCATAAAAAGTTTAAAATGAAAGGAACCAATAATGAAGATATGACCTTTCGGCTGAATTTACTGATTGAAGAACTGGGAGAGTTGGCTCAAGCCATTACTAAAGGAAAGCCGCGTGAAAATGTAATAGAGGAGAACATAGATCTGTTAAATCTCGTGTTAGGTAATTTTGTAAGCTTAGGTATTTCACCAAAAGAAATTGATGAAGCATTTTGGAAAAAGCACAAGGAGATAATGAGTCGTAAAAAGAAATTTATTGATGGAAAAAATTTCAGAGTCTCCGGATTTAAATAAATAAAAATGCGGCAAAGAACTTTTTGGTTTAATTGGAATTATGATTTTGTATTACATGCGGCATGCTCATCTTGCCGTTTTTTGCTGGTTTAACTAAGATCGAGCTTTATCTTAATATTTTATTCTTGCGACTAATACAATAAATAACTTATTGGCAAGTATTATATTGTAGAAGATGTATTTCTGTTCTATACTTGACTAGATATAGGTGAATATGTCATCTTGATATATTATGATATCGTCTTATAAAATACACGGAAACATTGTAATTTTCAATGTTGATAATTGTACACTGTTATGCTTTTAAGAAAAATCGGAATTGATCTGGGAACGGCCAATACGCTTGTTTTTGTGCCAAAGAAAGGCATTGTTGTAAACGAACCATCGGTTGTCGCGGTTACCATGGATGACAATAGAGTGCTGGCCGTTGGGAACGAAGCAAAAGAGATGATTGGCAGGACACCTGATCTAATAACCGCGTATCGTCCGCTTAAAGACGGGGTTATTGCCGATTATCGTGTTACAGAAGCCATGCTTCGCTATTTCATAAACAAGGTAAGCCCAAGAATCAAGTTTACAAATCCGGATGTACTGGTTTCCATTCCTGCCGGAGTTACCTCGACAGAACGCCGTGCAGTTGTTGAAGCGACAATAAAAGCCGGAGCAAAAAATTCCTACATTATAAAAGAGCCGGTGCTGGCTGCGATTGGGGCCGGCATACCGATTAACAGTGCTTCGGGGAATATGATCATTGATATTGGAGGCGGAACGTCAGAAGTTGCGATTATCTCACTTGGCGGCATTGTATCTGCCCATAGTGCCAGAGTTGGCGGCAATAAGATCGATGCAGCAATTGCGCAATACATTAAAAGGCGCCACGGTCTTGCGATTGGAGAACGAACAGCCGAGGAAGTAAAAATAGAGATCGGAAGCGCACTGCCGCAAGTAAAAGAAGAATATGTTGAAGTGCGGGGGCGGGATTTAATGGGTGGACTGCCGAAAACGATCAGAATCTCAACCAATGAAGTTACGGAAGCGATTCAAGATGAACTTCACGAAATTATCAACGCAGCAAAAAAAGTTCTCCAAGAAACGCCTCCGGAACTGGCTGCCGATGTTATGGATAAAGGAATGATACTTTCGGGAGGCGGCGCGCTTCTGCGCAATCTTGATAAATTGATCACCAAGGTCACGGGAGTACCTTGCTATCCTGCTGATGATCCGCTTTTATGTGTAGCCAAGGGAACAGGCATCGCGCTCGAAAATCTGGATATTTACAAACGGACGATTCTTTTGAAATAGAAAACTTTTTACAAAAAGACATGAAAAAAGCAATGACCTTCGGGACCTTTGACATCTTTCACCCGGGGCATAAAAATTTTTTTAAACAGGCGAAAACATACGGCGATTATCTGACAGTTGTTATTGCCAGAGATAAAACGGTTTTGGAGGTCAAAGGTGTTTTGCCAAAAAATAATGAAAATGCCAGGCTAGAAACGGCTCAAGAAAGTAATCTTGTCGATGAAACCGTTTTGGGAAATCTGGGAGATAAATATGCGATAATTAAAGAAAAAAGACCGGACGTGATCTGTCTTGGCTATGACCAGAAGTTTTTTACGAACAAGCTTGAAGAAAAGCTGAAAGAATTTAATATGGAAGATACCGTTATAGTTAAAATGAGATCGTATCATCCGGAAATTTATAAATCGTCAAAATATATCGAGAAATAAATATGTGTTTTAATTGCTCAGTGTAAATTGTTGGGACTTGTCCCTAAAAGGCTTAAAAACAGTCCAGCTCTTTACGAAGGGCTGGACTTGTTCTTAAACTTTGTCGAATGGTCTTTCAACCCGGTTCATTTGCTTTGCTTCCCATTTCTTGCCAGTTTATTTTTTGGTCTGCTGTTTTCCCCATTTCATCTTCCATCTCCATTTTTGCCAAATAAGGCGAGTTATGATTTACAGAATAGGTTTCATTATCTTCACCATAGCCCAACAGCTCTTTTTCCACTAAATAACTAATATGGCTTTTACCGTATCGCGTGCCGTGACCCTTTTTTCTGACTTG
>DAOUPS010000071.1 GCA_030626045.1 bacterium
AAAATATCACACTTTTCGTCATTACTAAAACTCGAAAGCCGCAGTAACGGAGTATTGCCGATAAGATCGGCTGTTGTAGTTGCTTGTTTCATAAAAAATATGTTTAGGGACTGTTTCCATTTAAAAAAATAAAAACTCCCGTCCTTTTTTGGCATTGAATTAATACCATCAAAGGGCGAGAGATCTCACGGTTCCACCTTTATTTTATTCTAAGACCGAATAACAACTTAGAATTCTTTCATTGACGCTGTTACGGGCGAACCCGGCAAAAATTGTCTTTACACCAGCATTAACATTTATTCCGGCGTAAGATTTTATCTTTCCGCGGCATGTCTGTTTAAGGAACTGGTTCTAAACTAATTTCTGCCAAAAACAGACCAACAAGGCGCACGCTTCCTTGCCATTGCATTTATTGATCAAAAGAACATTTATTGTGTGTTGATATTGTATCGTAGATCAACAGTTATGTCAAAAATCGATCCTTGCCCCTAAAATTGTGGCATCTACAGAAAAATGCCACATATTAAGAGGGAGCTTTATTGCCAGATTTCTTACTAATAAACACCATCATAAATTAGGAACTCGTAGTTTTGTTTGCCAAGAAAAAGAACAAAAAAAACACAAAAACAAAAGGTTGGCTAAGAGTATTGATAGCTGGCCCTTTTTTAATAACTTCATAAGATTAGATCCATTTTTTCTTCTTAAAGATAGCCAATAAAGACGCTATTATTACGCACATTGCAAAGATAATGATCCAAAATAATATCTGGCTGTTCGCAAAGGAGAATCCTTCAAAAGGAGCCATTCCAAAAATTCCAACAAAGACAGCCAGTGTAAAGGTAATAAATGAAACAGCTGTAAAGAGCCGCATTGTCTCACTGATCCTGAATGAAACAAGCGAATTATTGGTTTCCTCAAGCGATTCTATTACCTCTTTGGTATTCTCAAGCGCATTCCAAACCCTGATATTGGTTCCTATCAATTCCTGAAAATATTGGTTGAGTTCATTTTCAAGCAGGCGGTAATGTTTTTGGACAAGCGATTCTAAAATACTTCGCTGTGGCTTCAGTGTTCTTCTAAAAGTCAGAACGTCTCTCTTGACAATCGACGTTTCTCTTACCATCTCCTTGTCATTGTCTTCAAATATTTGTTTTTCGATCTCATCAAGCTTCTCATTAATGTGATCAATTTTAGGAAAACATGAGGACAACAGTTTTTCTAAAATGAAATAAAGGAGGAACCCCGAAGTTCGAGACATGGCTCTATCCAAGATGACATCATCTTCAGTAAATTCTCTAATTACGCTTTTGAGAGGAATATTTTCTCCAACGTGAGCTGTTATTAAATGATCTTCGGTAATTACAATATCCAGTTCTCCGGAAATTGTTACTCGTTTTTTAAGGTCAAAAAGCGGAACATGCATAACCACATAAAGACAATTATCAAATTCTTCGGCTCTTGGGCGCTGTGACAGTGACGTAAATTCTTCCAAAACGAGCGGGTGAAGATGAAAATTTTCTTTCAAAAAAAGAATATCGGCAGTGGAAGGATCTTTTATATCTATCCAAGTTAAACGCTTGTGCTTTATTGTCTTCATCATAGAATTCTTTTATTTTCATTATCTTAGGATATTGTTCCTAAGGGGAAACAATCCCATAATAACATTTTAACAAAAAAATGTTCATTCGACCATACTAGAATAGTCTTGTAGAATAATGAGTATGGAGCGTGAATGTTGATTTTTTATCTCTTTAGTAATATTGTTAGTGTATGAAGATTGTTCTCGTTTCGCTCATTAAGCTATATCAAAAAACGTTGTCTCGAGACACTGGCATACTCTCGTATATTTACAGCGAAAGAACTTGCAGGTTTCATCCAACGTGCTCGCAATACACGCTTGAGGCAATTGAGCGATTTGGTTCTATTAAAGGGTGTTGGCTTGGATTGAAACGCGTGTTGAAATGCCACCCATGGAGCAAGGGAGGACTTGACCCTGTTCCCAGAAAATAATTTTTCAAGGCTGTGAACTTAGAATGTTCACAGTCCCTATAATACAACAACATTATAATATCTATTGCTGAAATGACATTAAAAGAACTGTTATCATTAAGAAAGGTTCCCTATAACGAGAAACAAACTGAGCGGATAACTCGGGCTTTTGAGTTTGCCAAAAAAGCTCATGCTAGCCAAAAAAGAAAATCAGGAGAAAAATATTTTACTCATTGTGTCGAAACAGCGTCAACCCTGGTTAAAATGGGGCTTGGTTCGATAACCGTGTCATCAGCGTTACTGCATGATGTTCCGGAAGATACCGACGTGCCATTAAAGCAAATTGAAAAAGAATTCGGGCAAGAGATCGCCTTTATTGTGGCGGGAGTAACAAAACTTGGAAAAGTCCGCCTCAAGGGAAGTCTCGAAGAATATTATCTGGACAATCTGCGGAAAATGTTTCTGGCAATGGCAGCGGATATTCGCGTGGTTCTGATCAAGCTGGCCGATCGGCTTCATAATATGAGGACATTGTATGCCTTACCGGAAGACAAACAGCAAAGAATCGCCAAAGAAACAATGGAGGTCTTTGTCCCTATTGCTAACAGGTTCGGTATTGGCGAGATCAAAGGAGAGCTTGAAGATCTTGCATTTAAATACCTTGATCGTAAAAACTACGAAAAAGTTAAAAAAATCGAAAGTGAAGAGTTTAAAAACAGGGTGCGGTATATAAAATGCGCGATCAAAGAACTGAAAAAAGAGATAAAAAAAGAAAACATAAAAGTTCTTGATATACACGGGAGAGCGAAACATCAATACAGGCTATACTTGAAGCTTCGGAAGTATGACATGGATATAAGTAAAATATATGATCTTGTTGCTATCCGAATACTTGTGCCAACAGTCGCGTCTTGCTACGAAACACTCGGAATTGTGCATAAAAAATACAAGCCTCTTATCGGACGGATAAAAGATTACATTTCACTTCCAAGACCGAATGGATACAAATCTCTGCACACAACAGTGTTTGGTCCGGAAGGAAAAATAATTGAAATTCAAATTCGGACTCAACGAATGCATGATGAAGCTGAATATGGCATTGCCGCGCACTGGATCTATTCACAGGGCAGTACATGGAAAGATTTTTTATTTCTCAGAAGAAATGGTTATAATATTCCAAAAGAAGAACTGCAATGGGTGGAACAAATGAAACAATGGCACACTGAAACAGGAGGACGGTCAGATGAATTTTGGCGGTCACTTAAGATCGATTTTTTTAAAAACCATATCTTTGTTTTTACGCCAAAAGGAGATGTGATCGATCTTCCGGAAAGCGCGACTCCAATTGATTTTGCCTATCGCATCCATTCAGAAGTCGGCAACAGAACAACCGGAGCAAAGGTAAATAGAAAAATGGTTTCGCTCGATTATACAGTCCGCAACGGTGATCTGATCGAAGTAATGGTGTCAAAAGAAAAAAAATTGCCCAACCGGGATTGGCTTAATTTTGTCAAGACGGCCTACGCGCGATCAAAAATAAAAGGCGCGCTGAAAAAAGGCGGGATCACCGTGGTGTGAATACCTAGTATCTAATATTAAGTATCTAGTAGTAAGTATTGAGTGTAATTTGAAATGAATTCTAAAATGAACCAAATTTTAAATTTAAACCGGTAAAGTCATTTTTTTGTTTGGAACATTCTGTCAATCGAAATTCAAAATTCAAAATTCAAAACTTCAGCCTCTGGCTGAAAAGCTTGACAATAATTCCAAACATTATACAATTGCCAATGGTTAGCAAACTACAGTGGCGAGTGCTAATGGCACTCGGTAATTAATAAAAAGTAATATCTAAACAATGGCCAAGCAAATTAAATTCGAAGAAGACGCGCGCCGGGGGATCATGGACGGCATTAACAAAGTCGCGGACGCAGTGAAAGTAACACTCGGGCCCAAAGGCCGAAATGTTATTATTGACAAAGGCTTTGGAGCTCCGACAATTACAAACGATGGAGTTTCAATCGCGAAAGAAATAGAGCTTGAAGATAAATATGAGAATATAGGAGCTGAAATGGCAAAAGAAGTTGCCAATAAAACAAACGATGCGGCCGGTGACGGAACAACAACTGCCACAATTCTCACGCAAGTCATTACCGAAAACGGAGCAAAAATGATCTCTAAGGGAATGAACGTGATCGATCTGAAAGATGCTCTCTCGAAGTACTCAAACAATGTCGTAGAAAATCTTAGGAACGGAGAAGTTTCGCGAAAAGTTGAAGGAGACGCCATCGCGCAAGTAGCGACAATTTCCGCCCAAGACAAGCAAGTAGGGAAAATAATTGCCAAAGCGATCGAAGAAGTGGGGAAAGACGGCGTTATTACAGTCGAGGAATCACAAACATTCGGCATTGAGCATGAAGTTGTGAAAGGAATGAAGTTTGATAAAGGATATATTTCTCCGTACATGGTTACCAATACCGAGAACATGGAATCGGAACTAAAGGATCCTTACATTCTTCTTACCGATAAAAAGATCTCCGCGATCAATGATATTTTACCGCTGTTGGAAAAACTGGCCCAATCAGGCAAGAAAGAACTGGTAATTATCTCCGAAGATGTTGAGGGGGAAGCGCTGGCGACGATTGTTGTGAATAAGCTTCGCGGAACAATGAACGTACTGGCCATAAAAGCTCCCGGGTTTGGCGACCAGCAAAAAGCTATGATGGATGATATCGCGATCCTTACCGGCGGTGAAGTTATTGCCGAGGAGAAAGGAATGAAGCTTGAAGAATCTGATATTACTCATCTCGGGCAAGCCGCCAAGGTTGTTTCAACTAAAGATGATACGACAATTGTAAGCGGAAAAGGCAATCAATCGGAAATAGACGGCAGAGTCGAACAGAT